>RZZM01000272.1 GCA_009929845.1 Spartobacteria bacterium | reverse complement strand
ATGGGATTATTGGGGTGTTGAGCACACCCCACCCGTCACGCGGTTTTTTTTGAAGAAGAAACCGCGTGCGGGCGGAACATGTAAACAAGGTGCAGGTCACCTTTTCAGCTTATGTCGCTATTCGCGTTTGATGATATGCAGCGGCAGAAAGAAAACCCATTTCATAGGGGCATTGCACCGGGAGCATTTGAGAGGTTTGGGCTTTTGGGGTGGCGCCACTTTTACGGGTTGTTCGCGAAGCAGTTCGTACAGGACGCAGATCAGTTCGCGAATCTTTTGCAGTGGAACGGCAAAGTTTGGCGACATAAAACCGTAGTGGCGGATTTTCATGAAGCCGGAGGGCAGCACGTGCTGCAGGAAGCGACGGATAAACTCGGTTGCGTCTAACGTCATATAGCGCCATTTCGATGAGCCGACTTTTTGGTATTTGAAGCGTACGTGTTGGCCATCATAGGCCACAATGCGCGACGCGGAAATCGCGACACGCATGACATAGGCCCCCAGATATTTCATGGCCGCACGTCCGTCACCGACAGATTTGCAGTGCACGACCCATTCACGCGTCCACGCATCGCGGGGAATGAGCGGAAGCAGCCCGACTTCAGAAAGGGCCTGTTTCATTTTTCCGCGAAACATTCGTGAAAGCGCACGCACATGGACCAGAAACCCGCCGTTGGCGGCAAACCACTGATCGCGTGACTTACTGAGTCCACCGCCCGGGATCACGAAGTGGATGTGCGGATGATATTGCATCTGTCGTCCCCAGGTATGCAGCACACCGAAAAATCCGGCGATGTTACAGCCAACGAATCGCGGATCAGCTTCCAGTGTCTGGAGGGCTTCAGAGGCGCACTTGAACATGGCCGAATAGAACAACTTCTGGTTACTGCGGGCCACCGCCTGCAGTTCTTCCGGGATGGTGAAAGTGGACATGAAGTAGGTACATGGCAACAGCCGAAGCTGCTGTTTATAGACCCACTCTCCAGCCTTATCCTGCTGGCAGACCGGACAGTGCCGGTTGCCGCAGGAACTGTTGGCCATATGCGTTTTGCCGCAATCCGGGCAGACAAACAGATGCATTCCGCATTGTCCGGTTCGGCACGTGCGTATTGCCGCGATGGTTTTACGATGCGTGCCGGGCATTGCGGGGCCGAAACGCTCAAGATACTCATCGCCATGATCGGAAAAAATTTGCTGAATGACGTTCATGAAAGCACCCCGCGCACCAGTTGGTTGAGTTTTTCACGTGAGGCTTCGCGGCCACTTTCAGTCACATGCAGGTAGATCATGGTAGTGACCAGGCTGCGATGTCCCAGGCACTGCTGGACATGCTGAATCGGCACACCGGCTTCCAGCAGATGAGTTGCGTAACTGTGCCGAAACGTATGAGGATGAACATGCTTACCCATTTTAAGTTTTTTAGCTGTTCGGCGCAGTGCCCCCTGTACCGTAGTCTCGCTGACAGCTTGTTTAGCTGTCGCAGCCTCTTTCCCTGTGCGTCCCGGCGCAGGAAAAATCCATTCAGGGTTGCGATGCGTCTTCCACTGTGAACGCAGAACCTCCAAGGTACTTTCCGGCAGTGGGATGGCCCGGGTCGTGCCTGCTTTTGCCTCACTGATCATCACGCACATACGCTTGCTGTCGATCTGCTCAGGACGCAGGTTGCGAGCCTCACCCAGACGCAAACCCAGGGTGTAGAGCACGGTGTAGAAATTGCGATTCATCTCGGTGGGCAGTGCGTAGAGGATGTCACGAACCTCATCAACAGAAAGAACCGTTGGCGGTGTGGTATGCCGTTTGATCTTCATCAAGCTCAGCGTTTCCCAGTCGCGCTTCAGTGTATGCTGATAAAAGAACTTGATCCCACTATAGGAAATACGCATGGTGGCAGGCATCCAGCCCTGTTCATCTTTGCAGTGCAGCCAGTACTCGCGGACATGCTGTTCCTCAATCTCCTCAAGCGGCTTGCTCCAGAAGTTCATCAACTGGCGTACAGCCCGGACGTAGGACTGCCGACTGCGTTTTGCATAACCTGCAAACTTGAGGTCCTCATCTAATTTTGCTAGTAGTTCTTTACTCAATGTGCTTTCCTTTCACTTGTGGCGGGTTCACGGTGACCCCGCTCTTGTGAAAGGAAGCATACCTTATACAGGTTTTTTTTAAACTGCCGCGCAGCGGCTTACTTGAACCAGCGGGTGGAGCGTACGACGCACCCGCGGCGGGCGCGTCGTCCGCTCACCCGTAACGTTCGGTTTAAGATGAGAGGAATGCGTCCTTTACTTCTTGAGCCGATGAGCATATTATGATATAAAAGGAGCGCTCATGAAAACGTTACGCATGGTTGGCAAGTCGGCTCTGGTTGTTCTTCTCATTGCCCTGCTTTCCGGGCTGGCATGGGCCGCCGTCGATTACTTCTACCAAGACGCCTACGAGCGGACACTGGCCCAGTCAGAATACCTCATCAAGAACGAGCGCATTGATTCGCTCGACACGCTGATCGCGCGATTGACGGCTATCCAATTCGGCGGACTGCCGCCCCTGCCGGGGACCGAGCCCTGGGAGCAGTCCGAAGGCCCCTTTCCTGTGGATTGGGAGAATTTTCCCAAGGAACTTCAGGACGGGCTTATCGGCTACTGGGAAGGTGATGTTCCCGTCTATGAACTGCACATCTGGCAAGACCAACAGACCCGCGAGATCGTCTTTCAGAACTCCGACTTCGTGGAAATCTATAGCTTGCCTTGCCCCTACGCGGAGTACTGCAAGCCGGAAACCTACGCGCTCTATCTGCGCCCTGACCTCTACTCCGGGAAGTACACCCAGCAGGAAATCGCCGACTTCATCGCCGAGCGCGACCCGGCGCGCGTCGGCCTGCATGTCACGCTGGTTCCCACTGCCAATCTCTTCTATTACCTGTACGCACAGGCATCGCAACAGAGCTTCCAGGAAGGGTTCGGGGGAGGTGGCGACGGCCAGATGGCCATGAGCCAGATAGGCGGCAGCGGCCCGCTCAACGACCTGGACGGTGACGGGGTTCCCAATCGCGATGAAATCTTGGCAGGGACCGACCCGGAGGACTCCAACGATTACTTCCACATCACTGGCTTTCAGTTGGACACGAATAACAACTCCACGATTTTGATCACATGGCTGGGCGTCAGCAACCGGAAATACAGCGTGCAGAACACGACGGGCGATACCGCCCTGCTGAGCCCGCAGAACTGGGGCGCGCTCACCCAATGGCTGCCGGGCGCGAATGCCAACCTCGTGTTCACGCAGGACCTGAGCACCCTCAGCGTCACGACCTCGTTTCATCACCTCCAAGTCCGCGAAACCGACGCCAACGGCAACGGCCTGCCCGACTGGTGGGAGATCGAGCACTTCGGCGGCCTGACCAACATCCTGGTTACCGGCGACGAAGACGGCGACGGCCTGAATAACCTCGAAGAAGTTTACTACGGCTACGAGCCGCAGGAATCCGAGCGCGACCTTATCCACAGCGCCTTCAAATCCGTGACTGTCAGCGACGACGACCCAGCATCCGCAGACGATGGTACCGAGTTCTTCGATTTCCACGCAGCGGGCAGACCCCTTGGCCTTGCGAGCAACGCGTCTGACGGGTTCGGCGAGATAAATGGCGAACCCTGTTTCAGCGGCGGCATCTACTTCAACAATGACATGGACAACCTATACATCGGTGTATCCGGCATCAAGCTGGATGGGGCAAACGTCTTCGTCATGCTCATCGACACCGGAACGGGAGGAGAGACAAATCTCCAGCACATTAGCACCGCGACGACTCCGTACGGATTCAGCCGCGCTCGAAACTGGCATTTCCCGGCAGGACAGTTCACTCCGAGCGTAGGCCTGCTGCTGGGCGGCCGTTACGGAGATGGTCAGAACTACGACAACTTCGATTTCATATCCGGCGGCGCCACGAACAATACCGGCCAAGGCGTCTATCGCTTGAGCGACAACAGCGACTTCCCCGGCTTCACCGATTCAGGGCCAAGCCCCATTTCACAGTGGGCACGCGATTACTCCGGCGATACGTTCAGTGCCCATGCGGGCATCGAGGTTACGCTCGCGCTCACCAATCTCAACGTATCACCCGGCGACACCATTAAAGTCGCCGCCTTCTTTGCCGGTGGAACAAGCGGCTCCAACGAACGCTACGTCTCCGAGGAAGTCTACGGTAAATCCGTATCTGGTTCCGGGTTCAGCACCGTCACCTTTGTCGGTGCAGACGTCCGCCTTTCCAGTCCCGAGCAAACCCTTCCTGAGAGCGCCTATCCCGGCTTCGCCCCTGACGACGTGATGCTCCAAGTGTTTTTCTGGAATGCTGGACGCCCGGACGAGAATCCCAACGAGCCGGGCAATGGTGAATGGTATAACAACATTGCAACAAACATTCCCGATATCGCCGATTCAGGTTTTACTCATGCATATCTTCCTGTCCCCACCAAAGGGGAATCAGGTGTCTTTTCCATGGGCTACGATCCAAAAGATCACTATGACTTGGGAGTCTATACCAACCAATTTGGCGAATTCTGGACACGTTTCGGTGACTTTTATGAACTCACCAATTTGGTTGGGAAGCTCAATGAGACCAATCTCTTGCCAGTGGTTGACGTCGTCATGAACCATATGCGGCAAAACGGAGGCTCCAAGACGTTTACGTATCCGCACGGAACCTTCGAGAAGGGAACCAATGACTTTCATCCATCCCCGGAAGGTCATAACGACGAGCTGAAGCCATACCACAAGACGGACGAATTTGGCTCCGACTATTTTGATGTGGACCAGCTCGCGCCCCACATGCGGGGCGGGCTGAAAGAGTGGGGCAACTGGCTTACCACAAACCTTAATGTCGGCGGATTCCGCTTTGACCTCACCCAACGGATGGAACCCTGGTTTCCGTACGAATGGATGAACTTTCCCGCCATGCGCGGCAAACCCGCCGCCTACGAGTATTGGCGCCTCGCTCGGCCCGTGGAGATGCACGAGTGGCTGGAACTGACCGGCTACTCGGGAGCGATCTGGGATTGGTACGGGCGCGATCTGCTCTACACGATGTGCTACACCAACGCCTTCAATTTCGACATCAGCCAATTAACCAATTCCTTTGCGTGGCGCTGCCCAACACATGCCATCGCCTACTGCGAAAACCACGACACCTTCGCGCCGGCCAAGACCGGAGAGCCCGAAATCACCAGGCGGGGAATCATTCGGGACAAGGGCATGGCCTATTCGGTCGTTACTTTTGGCGAGGCAGTGCCCTCCATCTATTGGCACGACTACTACGACAAGCCGTATCACGACGGTGTCACCACCAGCACGAATCTCTACGAGGGCTACTCCGGCGAGCCTCTGAAGCCGGAACTTGACCGGCAGCTTTGGATTCGGCGGAACATCCTTGGTGGGCCGCAGAGCTACCTGGTGACCAACGCGGCCACAAAAACCGACCTGTTCATTGCCCAGCGGGCGGGCACCTCGACCAGGTCGGGGGCCATTTTTGCGGTCAACGATCACGATTCCCAGTCCATCAGCAACTGGGTTCAAACCCCGTGGATGAGTACCACGCTCAGGGACTGGATGCCCACCTCTTCTTACAAGATCGTGACGACCGACACGAACGGTTTTGCATGGATAGGGGCTACGTCCCGGTCGTATCGGGTCTATGCTCCTACGAACGCACTATCGTGGGGGCAGCAATGAAAAAGAAACGGTTAACTACTTGTTTGATCGCCGCGCACATCATAATTGCCTGCAGCTCTGCGGACATAATTTTCAACGTGGACTTTGAGAATCCACCCCATGTGGCGGGTTCCTCCCCGGTTACGGGTTCAGCGCCTGATCGACCCAGCGGCATTTCGGGAACTTGGGATGTTGCGACGGGAGTTGCCGATTTTTCGACACAAGTGGCCGTACTCAACTCCAGTGGTGGCATGGGCTTCTCCCCCGGCGTCGATTATGTATCAGGCCTGCACTTGTTTCAGTGGGAATGGGCACTCGTCACGGGGGACAACTCACAGGGCGAACTCCAAACTGCATTCTTGTTTAATGGCGTCGATGGTGCTCAACCAGAAGTGAATGTCAGCTTCCTTTTTGATGGCACTGTGTTTGTTTCCGACCCATTAAATGGCCTGGTGAACGTCGCCACATTCACCACAGGACAGGCCCACAGTTTTGAGCTGCTTGTCAACCTTGATGCCGCGACGTATGACTTCTCAATGGATCAAAACCCGCTTCTTTCAAGCAGACCAATGGATCCGAATCCAGACATCACGGCTCTCGGCATTCAGCAACCGTTTAACTCGGCCACCTTCGCGCTTGACAACTTCCAGTGGCAAATCATCCCTGAACCCACGACGCTCGGCCTCATGCTCGTTGCCCTAGGTGCCCTTGGGCTCCGAGTTTTTCGTTGCTGATGCCAGATCACAACCGAACCATCAGCTTCACGCGTACAGGGGCTCCGCTGGCGCTCCACCCCTGACGGTGAGCCGGGACGTTGAACGGAACCGTTTCGCGGAAAAAAAATACAGGGACAGAGCACGGGAAATACAGGGACAGAGCACGGGGGAATCGTCAGTTTTACGCTTTTTCTCTTCTTCTCTGCGTCTCCGCGCCTCCGCGTTCATATTTTTTACAACCGATG
>RZZM01000703.1 GCA_009929845.1 Spartobacteria bacterium | reverse complement strand
GCGGCCTACCAGCTACCGATCAGTGTCGAGGCCTTGAGCTATAAACTGCCCGAGGATATGCCGGACGATGAGGGATACGCGATGCTGCCCCGCCTGGCGCCATTGACGGCCGGTTTCCGCAAGGCGCTCATCGACAGCCGGTTTGAACGCAGGCCGCTGAATGAAAAAGTAGCGAATGCGCGCATTCTCGAAGACGGCATGCCGGTCAAGTGGGCCTACGCGGCGTTGAGTGACGGCTTGTTCCTTTGTTATCCCGGCAGCGTCGAGTACCCGGAGCGCTACAATGCGAGGGAGCGGCCCTGGTATGCCACCGGCTACGGTCAATATGAGCCGGTGTGGAGCGAGCCGTATGAGGATGTCGATGGACAGGGCCGTGTGCTGACCTGTTCGGTATCCCTTTTTGACCGGGAAGGGGAGGCCATGGGCGTGGTGGCTTTGGACCTGGATTTCAGCCGCGCATTACAGGGGCTCCTGCCTTCGCAGGAGGAGCTTGGCGAAAAGACGGCCTGCCTGTTGGATGCCTCTGGAAACGTGATTTTTTCCGTGGGAAGGGATCCTCACGCGCTGGATATCCGGGAAGGCCAGCCGTTTCCAGTGCCGACGCTTGTCGAAGCGGTGCTCCGGAAAGATGCCGGCCTGCTGCTTTCACCGAAGGCCGGCGAGACCCTGGCGCTGGCCTTTCAGAGAATCCCGGCCATGGACTGGTACTACGTCGAAAAGGCCGAACTGGATGAGCTGCTGACGCAGTGAAAGCCAGAACTCAGCAAAATCCGCCAAAATGGCAATTTTTCGGTTTTCAGGCAGCTTTTCAATACCCCTTTTTTGAGCCACGGATGGGCGCGGATGAACGCGGATAAAAACATATGAAGCAGTCGTTATGAGCGGAAAGTCGCAGTCATTCGCCGACAGTATTTTTTGCGTTGTCCCCCGTGATTGTAGTAGCCTTCTGTATCTGTCACGCAAAAACAACTTGATAAGAATTCGCTTTTTTCCTTGGGGCGTAAAGCAAGTCAAATTGTCCTGTTTTTGTATTCATGGGTGCATTATTGCGATGGAGATGGCAGTCGTCAATCGCCATCAGGGAGGTAGTTGGGGGCATGGCGCCCGGTGCGTGTCGGGCGCGGCTCTTCTGCGCATGTTTTTCCGTAAAACACGCCATTTTTGGACAGACCTCCGGTGATGCAGTGTTCGCGGGTGGGTTTTTTATGTGTTCGCCCAGGCCATCACGCGCACGCCTTGTTGCCAGCCTGCTTCGCTCGCCGTGCGTGGCAGGCTAAAGCCTGAACAACGAACGGGCAGGCTGACGCCTGGACAAGACACCATTTCGCCGGGTTGTGACGGTGGTGAAATCCG
>RZZM01000702.1 GCA_009929845.1 Spartobacteria bacterium | reverse complement strand
CCCCGCATCGATTTCACGACGCTCTCAAGCTACGGCGGCGGCACGGAATCGTCCGGGGCCGTGGAGATTGCCAAGGATATGTCGGTGGACGTGAACGGGGCGGACGTGTTCCTGGTGGACGACATCCTGGATACCGGACGGACCCTGACGTTCGCCCGGAACCATGCCTTCGAAAAAGGCGCGCGCAGCGTCCGCACCTGCGTGCTGCTCGATAAACCCAGCCGTCGCATCGTGCCGATTGAAGCCGACCATGTCGGCTTTGAGATCGATGATTTTTTCGTGGTGGGGTATGGCCTGGATTATGACAGTTACTACCGGGAACTGCCCTACATCGCCAAAGTGACCTTCACCTGACAAAGGGTAACTTCTCAAAAGCCCATTTTCTTAGCCGCGGATGAACGCGGATGAACGCGGATAAAAACGTACCGAACAGCCGCGGGGGAGGGGATCACGAATGGCACGAATTTCTTATCCGCGAAAATCGGCGCCATCTGTGGTTAAATTTTATGATGTGGTATGATTTTTTGAGTAAAGGGTGCTGTCGGGCAGGACATGCAGTCGTTCGGTGAGTTCGTGCTCGCGGATAGGAATGAAGATGAAATGTGCGTTGGGGAGTTCCTTGATGCGGTTGGCCAGCGGCATTTCATATTGGCTGATGGCGACGAGCAGGGGAACAATATCTTTGGTGAGCTTTTCCCAGATATCGTGGCACTGCCTGCGGATTTCCTTTTCTTCGTATTTGCGGGAGAAGACAATGACGGCATCTATGGTTGCTGCTTCAGGCGGAAACCCCTGGTCGGGGGTCCAGTCGGCAGGGGCTTTGAGCCAGGTCCATTGGTCTTCAAAGGTGGAGTCATCGATTTCCGCGTCGGGGTTGTCGATGGCATTGATGAGAAATGCGATTCGTTGTAAGTTCATAGCGTTCCCTGACCTTATTTGTTTGGTTTACCGGTTGTTTTGCTGTGCTTCCACACATAACAAAAAAAGGCGTCGTATGCAATGCTGCATCCGAGATTTTTCAGTTGGACACGTCAATCACGAGAGCGTAGTCTTTGCCGGATTACAGGGACCGAGAACAGTAAAAAAATATTCCAACGAATAATTAAGCAGCGAATGAGGTTCCTTTCCTGTTCTTTCCTTTTCTCTTATCTATTCGTTGCCGGGGCTCTACGGAGTAGCCTTCTTCGTCCCGCTCGCGGTGACTACGCAGGACAAGCCCGCCCTCCAGATTCGCCTCGCAGCAAGTACGCCTGGAGGCGAGATTCCCATCGAGCCGGCTTGTTCCCGTGCCTCGTCTACCCCTCAAAGAGCCTGCGGTGCATCGGGCTCTACGGAGTAGCCGCCCTCCAGATTC
>RZZM01000701.1 GCA_009929845.1 Spartobacteria bacterium | reverse complement strand
CCGCGCAAATCACCGGAACCCCCGCGTAGGGCGCCATCCGGGCCTGTACGACGTCAACGGCCTCATCAACCGCTTCGACGTACCGCGCTGCCCGTTCATTCATCCGTCCGGCCAGTTCCGGACGCTGCGCGGACAGGATGTCCGCCACGCAATACACCGCCTGCATGTGAATGGACGGGATCATCCAGTTGCCCCCGACCTGCTTGCCCACAGCCACCGCGCGCGACCCCAGTTCCATCCCTTTCAGGAATCGTTCAAACCCGTGATACAGCAGCAGGTCCGCCTCGCGCAACGCCTGCGCCTCGCCCGGCGTCAGGTCAAAATGCCCCGGACACATCCCGAAGGGAATGATCGTATGCGCGTCAATATCCTCCCGCGCCACCGCGTCGATTATCGAGCCCAGATGGGTTGTGGTACAGACCACCGAGAACACGCCGGTGGACACCGGAATGTCTTCGGCCGCGACCGACGCAACCGACGGCAACCAGACCGCGAGCGCGGCCCACCGCCACAGCCTGTTCAGATACGGGAAAGTTCGCTTCATAGCCGCGCCTTCACCCCGGCATATCCCATAATGCCCGGCATCGGATAGCCCGGGATCTGTTCATAGTCCTCATCAAACAGATTCTGAATCCCCCCAAAGACTTCAACATTCGCGTTTAGCCGATAGCTTCCTTTCAGATCAAAGACGACAAAATCGTCCACCTTTTCGATATCGCCGCCCGCCAGCAGGTTGCTGTCGTAGAGGCCGGCCACGTATTCCCCTTCCAGGGAGAGGGTCGCCGCGCCTACCCGGTAGGCGGCCACCGCGTTGACCACATGTTCGGGCTTGCCTTCACGATTGATATCCGGATTGTTCGCGGGCCCATCTTCGATATCGGTGTAGGTATAATGCAGCGTCAGGTTCAGGTGGTCAAAGAGCTGCACATCCACCCCCGTTTCCACGCCCTTGATTTCAAACCCGCCGGAATTGACATTCATGAACTGGGGCGGCGGATTCGCGTAGGCTTCCTGCTGGATAAGGTTTTGCACATCCATGTAGAAGGGATTGATGAACACACTCATCGTGGGGGTAAACATATAGGTTAGGGCCAATTCGTAACTCCAGACATCCTCCGGGTCCAGCTTTGTGTTATGGGCCGGGAACAGATGGAGTTCACTGAAGCTCGGTTGCCGGAATCCGCGGCCGATCCGGGCGCGGGCAGACGCGGCTTCCGTCACATGACAAAGCACCCCGATCTGGGGCAGGGCCTCCCACGACTCCGCCTCGTCATCCCAGTGCCCGCGCAACCCGAGCGTCTGGACCCAGCGTCCATAAATGGCCTCATTGAAAGCAAAGACATCATGATTGTTGCG
>RZZM01000700.1 GCA_009929845.1 Spartobacteria bacterium | reverse complement strand
TCAGGACGCCGAGCAGGCTCGCGATCTTCGGAGTCGAGAAATATTTTAACCCATTGTTCTGCATGAATAAAGCGGTTTCCGTTCAGGCACTAAATAATATTGTTGAACTGTTTCATAACATGCACCTCCATCTGCGTACGTACAAAATCGTCCGTCAATGATCAACTTTTCCCTGCTTGTCCGGTTCATTTTCCAGCACGGGCTTGTAGCCCCAATCCCTCACGCCCTGGATCACCTGATCGACATCGGCAGACGGTACCTGAAGTATCTGCAGCGCCGTTGCGCCCAGGCGCAGGCTCGCCTCAATGGTTTCGGGATAGGCGTGAACCGCGCCGGCGTGAAGTAGCTGTGCGCTCGTTTCGAGATCCCGTGCCCGCGCGACGACCGGCACCTGCGGACAAGTCCTGCGCAAATATGAAAGCGCACGCAATGCCGTGGTGGAACCGTCGGCGGTAATCACGATCAGCGAGGCGCGCTCTACATGAATGGCTTCCAGCAATCCCGGATCGGAGATGTCACCATAATATACAGGGAGGCCATCCCTTCTTCCCTTTGCGACCTGCTTCGGATCGGTGTCAAAGGCCACGAATGGAATACCACTGGAATGCAATAGTACAGCGATGGTATGGCCGACGCGGCCATAACCACCGATCACGACCTGTTGTTCCGGCGTTTCCGATAACTCGGGACTATCGGGCGTCTCAATGCGCGGGGCACTGACCAGCCGGGACGCAATGACACCATTAAAGCGAATGAGAACGGCACCCGCGATCATCGAAAGCAATACCGAGCTTATCGCTATCTGGCCAAGTTGCATGTCGATGACGTTGGTGTCTAACGCGATGGCAACGAGGGCCAAGCCGAATTCACCACCCACGCTCAACAACAAGCCGGTGCGCCACGCGACCTGGGTGTCAACACCGGTCCTGCGTACCATGGCCGCGACGATCAGCGTCTTGCTCGCCAGGATGAGCAATGCGCCGAGCAGGGCCCAGTGCCATATTGGTGGTATCGCGGTCGGGTCGAAACGCATGCCGATACCGATAAAGAACAGGCCAAGCAGTACATCACGGAACGGGCGTATGCTCGATTCCACCTGGTGACGGAACTCCGTTTCTCCCAGCATCATCCCGGCAAGAAATCCCCCGAAAGCCAGCGACAAGCCGAGGCTGTTTGTGGTCCACGCTGCGAGCAAGGCGATCAGCAGCACGGCCAGCGTGAACATTTCGAGAGATCGGCGCTCGGAAACAAGATGAAACGTAAGCGTCCGGAGAAATACATCTATCCCCCCCACTGCACGCTCGGCATGATGCGCTCAGGTTTCACGCACGGGGGTAGAGAGCATGGCACAGAAACG
>RZZM01000699.1 GCA_009929845.1 Spartobacteria bacterium | reverse complement strand
GTCGCGACCATCGCCGTTGATATCGCCGATGCCCACAACAGACCAGTCATTGGGGGAATCTGAAAACGATGCGCCGGCGCTGAATGAGGTCCAGCAGAGGTCGTTGGTGTCATCCACATTCCAGTACAGGTTGCCCTCCGGCGTGAAATAGAGGAGGAAAAACCCGCCGTCGAGCGCATGCCTGATGAGTAGTTGCCGTGCATTTGTTGAGCATGTGCCCGGAGGAAATGTATTGAAGCGTCCCAGGCCTTCGACCGTCCAGATGGTTGCCAGCGAAAAGACATCCGGCAGTGTTGACGCAAGCTGTCCGTTGCCCGAGGGGTCGAAGGGGATTACGCGCAGATAGGTTTTTGTTTTGCCGCCCTGCACAAAGGTTGCGCCATTACGGATGATCACCTCGTCCTGTCCATCGCCCGTGACATCGCCGATCGCATCCACCGCCCACTCCCCGGCGTTGGTCGCGTAGTCGCTGCCTGCGGCGAAAGAGGTCCAGTAGACGGAATTGGTGTCGCTGCTCCAGGCCAGCGAGCCATTCAAGCTGACGTACAACAGGCAGAAGGTGCCGCTATTGTCGCGCAGGAGGATTTCATGGCCGTCCATGGCGGGGTTGAAATTGCCCGTTCCCGCTATCGTCCATTTGGTGGCGAGCGAGAAGGTGGCGGGCAGCGCGGAGGTGTTGACCAGCCCGGACCCGTCCGCCAGGAACGGAAGGACGCGGCAGAGGGACTTGGTTTTCCCGCCGCTGGTGAATGAATCCTGGCAACGAACAAGGAGTTGGATGGGGTTCATGCGCGCGGTGGCGGACGCTGTCACGGCGCCTTGAGGCGGGTCGATAAACGAGCTGCCATCCTGGGAGACCCAGATACGATAATAATAGGTTTTATTTTCCGGAAGACCGGTGTGGCCATATTCAAACGCGCCCCCGCTGTAGAGCAAGGTGCCATCATGGATATCCGCGGGCGCGCTGTTGGTGCTGTAGCGTATCATGATGGTGGCATTGGACAGGCCGCAGGCCACGGGATCATTCCAGGACAGGACAACGTTGTCTGTGCGGCCGATGGCCGTTAATGCAACGTTTTGCAGGACCGGATGATCCGGATAAAACTGTACAAGTTGATTATTGGCTTCATTGGTTTCCTGTGTGATGTCGGTACTGTCGATAAAGGCCCTGAAAGCCCGTCGGGTTTGTCCGTCTCCCGCATCCAGCCCTGTAAAGGTAAGCACCCGGCTTTCGCCGGCGCCCAGGGTGCCGACGGCCTGATGCAGGTCGCCCGTTGCCGGGGCTGTAACCTGTACCCCCTGATTGCCCCAAACGCAGAGTACACCGGCCGTTACGGAGGTGTCGCTCCAGTTCTTGAC
>RZZM01000698.1 GCA_009929845.1 Spartobacteria bacterium | reverse complement strand
ATGCTGGCAAAATCAGCCACCTGCAGGATGGCCTTGGCCTGCAGGCAGGCCGAAGGCGCCTCGAACATGACCCCGTGCGCGATACGCGCGGGGTCGAATACCTCAACGGCTTCCAGGAAGATCGCCTTGAGGGCCAGGAACTGGTCTTTGGAAACAATCATCGGATACATCACCCGGACGGGCGCGATTTCCGAAGCGCGGGCAATCGCCCGGGCCTGCGTTTGGAGCAGGGCGGGATACCGAAGTAGAAAGCGCGCTCCCCGGCAGCCCAGGGCGGGATTTTCTTCGCGCGGCATATCGATAAAGGCCAGTGGCTTGTCCCCGCCGACATCCAGCAGGCGAAAGGTTACCGGATAGTCTTTGGCGGCCCGCACGACACTTGCATAGCGCTCGAATTGCTCGTCTTCAGAAAGATCACGGCCCGCGGTGATAAATTCAAATTCAGTGCGATAGAGTCCGATGCCTTCCGCCTGGGCCCGGCAGACCATCGGCATATCGGTGGCGACGCTGATGTTCGCGCTTACGGCAAGCGCTTCGACGGGGGCGACGGATTGCGGCTCGTTTTTTTCATCCGCATGCTGCGCCAGGTAGCGTTTTTTTGTTTCGTTGCCGGGCGCGATGATGAATTCGCCCCGGTCGCCGTCAATCAGGACCTCGGTCCCGCAGGAAATGAGGCTGTGAATATCCTTGATGCCGCTTACCGCGGGAATTCCCAGCGCGCGCGCCAGGATGGCGGCGTGTGAATTGGCGCCGCCGCGTTCCGTGACAAACCCCAGGGTGTGCTGCGTATCCAGGTCCACGGTGAGGGTCGGGGTCAATTCTTCGGCAACCACCACGCGGTTGTAGCCATGCTGGCAGTGATCGAGCCCGGCGCATTGCAGTTGGGGCTGCATATTGCCCAGCACATCCAGCAGTCGCCGCTTCACCTCGCCGATATCCGACGCCCGCTCCTTGATGTAGTCGTTGTCCACGGCCAGCAGGCGCGACTCGAAGCGGTCCAACACCTCCTGGATGGCCATCTCCGCATTCCCGCCATCATCGATGAGCGCGCGCACCTGGGTGAGCATCGACTCATCCTGCATGATCATCTGCTGGGCCGTAAAGATTTCTGATTCGGCCGCGCCGATGCGTTCCTTGACACGGTCGCGCACGGCGGCGAGACGTTCGCCCGCCACTTGCAGGGCGCGGTCCAGGCGCTCGTACTCCCGTTCGACACCTTCGCCCGCCACGTGGTAAACCGGCAGGTTGCTGTGGCGTTTGCTGTTAAAGAGACAGACGCGTGCGATGGCCAGGCCGCCGCTGAGTGAAAGCCCCCTGATCACTGTGTCTTTTTGATATTCGATCATATCTCCTTTACCG
>RZZM01000271.1 GCA_009929845.1 Spartobacteria bacterium | reverse complement strand
ATCTATCATCCGTGGGCTAAAGCGCCACGGCTATTATCGTTCTGTCGCTACGCGACGTGGATTTAATCTCAGCTTCCACAAGGTAAGGAGTTCTGAGGATATTCAGCCACTATCCGGTGCTAATATTGCTTCAAATGTCTCACGAAAAATCCGGAAAAACCCATTTTTTCCCCACTCATAACGGCTGTTGGGCATGTTTTTATCTGCGTTCCTCTGCGTTCATTTGCCTAGGTTCCTCCGGCGTGACAAGTCCATGGCTAGCAAAATGGGTTATTGAGAAGCTACCGATTTTTGCCGAAAAATACCCATTCTTTGCCCCATTCGCGTTCATCTGTGGCTAACAAAATGGGTTACGTTTCGGGAAAAATTTTGTAATTGTTATTGAGAATCCGGTGCTTGCCGACGACTTTTCCTTTGCGCGTGCAACCCTGCGGACGTGGCAGCCTAAAGGCTGGACAACGAGCTCTATTTACAATGGGGTTTTACCCCATCGCCGTTCGTTGTTCAGGCTTTAGCCTGTCCCCCTGCGCATGGCTCGCCGCGCGTGGCAGCCTAAAGGCTGGACAACGAGCCGTTTTTCGCTGTGCGAAAAGACCATTGTGCCGTTCGTTGTACGGGCTTCAGCCCGCTGCGCACACCGAGCCGCGCACGCACAGGAAAACATCGATTTCTTAGAATTTTTTTGAGTGCCAAGAGCTCTTTTGGACCGGAAAATGGCTGTTCGGTACATTTTTATCCGCGTTCATCCGCCTACGTTCCTCCGGCGTGACAAGTCCGTGGCTAAAAAATAGGTTACTGAGAGGTTCCCTGTGCGCCGATAACGGTCCGGCAGGTCTGGATGATGCCGGGGATGGCGTTGGGCGGCAGGTCCTCCAGGAGGGCGCGGCAGTCCTGGAGCGCCTTCATTTGCAGGTGGTGCGTCATTGCGTTTATCGCGTCCGCTGATTCGGGTTCCGGCAGTCCATTGGTCAGCGCGCACATCTTGGCGCTGAGGAGCAAAATATCCTGAAGCGCCGGTTTGGCTTCGCCGGCCAGCCCCGCGCTGGTGAGCACGTTGACTGTTTTGATCTTGCGCTCGATCTGCATGGACCAATCGCTCAACCGGGCCTGTGTGGCCTCGGGCAGGGGTTCGGGAGACGCGGGCCGCGGCGGGAAGAGACTCCGTTTGCTGCGGACGCGTCCGGCAAGCACGCCCATTTCCTGGAGACGTTGGATGGCCTTGAAGCCGGCCTCGTCGATAATCTCAATCCCCGGTTTGACGTCGGGCGGGACATCGGCGCCGAAATATTCTTCATACAGCGGCTGGATCTTTTGCGCGAGCTTGTCGGCGTCGCCACGGGCCACAATCAGGATGACCGGGCAGGCGGCTTCTTCGGGATATTGTTCTTCCGCCCAGAGGATATCCTTGCCGAAGCGCTTGCTCACTACATTCATCATGCCCAGCGAGCGGTCCGGGGGCAGGGTCACCGGACGCGGCGGCCCGGCTGATTTCTCGGGCAGTTCGACCTCCATGACCTGTTTCAGGCGTTTGATGAAGCTCTGGCGGCGGTCCTTGAGGTTGTAGGTATCGTAGTCGCCCCGGTCGTCCAGGACGCCTTCGGCCAGGCCGCGCTTGACCTCGTGAATCTGGATCATCTTGTGTTCGATGGTTTCTTCAGAGATGAGATTGATCACCGTGACGTTGCGTTTCTGGTTCTTGCGCCAGACCCGCGCGATCCGTTGTTCGAGTTTGGCCGGATTCCAGGGGAGATCGCAGTTGATGACCACGTTCGCGTTTTGCAGATTCAGGCCCGCGCCGCCGGATTCCGTGCTGATGAAGGCCCGGCAGGCCGGGTCGGACTTGAACATGTTGATTTCCCCCCGCCGGCGTTTTTGCGAAATATCCCCGGTATGCACCGCGTATTTTACGCCTAGGCTGTCAAGCAACTCGCTCACCAGTTCAAGCATGCGTTTCCATTCCGAGAAAATCACCACTTTGGTGTCGGGTTCCGAAAAGGCCTCTTCGAGAATCCGGCCCAGTTCATCCAGTTTGGGGCAGGCGCGCTCCTTGGGATTGAGGATGTAATTGGTGTCGCAAATCATCCGGGCCATGTTCATGAGTTTCATCAACAGGTCGCTTTCCTGTTTGCTCAGACCGCGATTTTCGGCAATCTTCAGCAATCGGGTGATGCGCGGTACGAGCCCGTCGTATTCGGTGCGCTGTTCGGGCGTGAGCGGCACATAGTAGTGCTCGTCCGTCCGGCTGGGAAGCTGGTCCTCCACATCGCTTTTGCGCCGCCGCAACACCACGGGCGCGATGCGCTTGTGCAGGTGAACCAGGTTGCAATAGCCGGCCGGGCGGCCCCGTTCATCCAGCAGGTAGTACTCGCGGTTGAAGCGGAAGAGCGGACCAAACAGGGCAGGGTCGATGAAATTGATGATCGAGTAGAGTTCGTCCAGCCGGTTTTCGATCGGGGTGCCGGTCAGCACAAAGGCGTAGCGGCTCTGGACGCGTTTGATCGCCTGCGCGGTTTTTGTCGGCCAGTTTTTGATGCGCTGGGCCTCGTCCAGGATGACGATATCCGGTTTGAGCAGGGCGTTGATTTCCGCAACGTCCCGCACCACCTGTTCGTAATTGACGATGCTGAAAAAGGTGGGATGTTCATAGGCGTAGAGCCGACTTTTGCGGCCCCCGAAGATCAACTGGTAGGGCAGTTCCGTGAACATGCGGATTTGCTCTTCCCATTCGGTTTTGAGGGAGGCGGGCGCGACGACGAGGACCCGTTGCGCTTTGTTGAGCCGCTGGAGCAGGGCGCAGGCCGCCACGGCCTGGACCGTTTTGCCCAGACCCATTTCGTCCGCCAACATGGCCCGCTCCGTGAAAGCCAGGTGCAGCATTCCCTGCCGTTGATAGGGAAAAAGCGGCAGCTTGGTTTCCTGGCCCGGATAACTGCCGCTGCGCACACGCCATTCGTAGTCGCGCCGCGAGAGCACCCGGTCTTCCGCCAGTTGTCGCGCCTCGAGCCAGGGGGCTATCTCCTGGGAAATGCGCAGTTTCCTGGAGCGGGATTGCGAAAGCCGTGCGACGGCTTCTTCCGGGGAACAGGCCTGCAGGATGCCCCGCTCATCAAAGAGTCCCATCAGCGCGGGCGGCAGATCGCGAAGGTTGCGTTCCACCCGCAGGGTGTCCATCTCGCCGTCCGGAACAATATCGATACGGTTGGATCCTTTCTCCAGGGCGCGCCGGTAGGCATCGGCATGAAAGGATTGGAGATAATTGAGCACCGCTTCGACATGCTTGTCGGTGCCCAGGCCGTTGATCATGAAATCCACCGTGGTGGAATGAAACTGTCGGTGCGCGAGATCGCGGATTTCGACATAATAGGTCATGCCGCTGGCGGAGGTGATTTCAAAATTGGAAAACACCGGATGGGCGGGGGTGAGGTTGCGGATGTCGGGCTGCTCTTCGATCGCCCGTACACGCCGCCGGTTGATCTCGTCTTCATCGCTGGTGCGCCAGTTCATCTTGGGCGGTAGTTTGATGGCGGTCCGGTCGGGGACGTTGGCTTTCATATATGCTTTCCTTGTCTGGCTGTGCGTCAAAAATTTCGCCACCCATTCTACGCGCCGTCAGGATGGAGAAAAGTTATTTTTCATACATACGAAATCGTTTTTTCCCCCTTGACAACCGGGCCCGGCCCGGTTATTAGTTATTTCAATGATTGAACTAATAGAGTTAACCGGAGTGTGCAGATGAATAAATTACGCCTTTCCAGTTTCGGCATGCGGGGGCAGATCGGGACGTCGCTGACGCCCACCGCCGTGGTCGATTTCGCCAATGCCTTCGGCCGTTTTGTCGAGGGCGGTCGTGTGCTGCTCGGACGCGATACCCGCACGTCGAGTCCGATGCTTCATTCGGCGGTGCTTTCCAGTCTGATCAGCGCGGGGTGTGACGTTGTGGATTTCGGGATATGTCCGACCCCGATCCTGCAGTTTTGCGCGCGGCGGTACGAGGCCCGGGGGGCGGTTTCCATCTCCGGCGGCCACAACGCGATGGGCTGGAACGCGATTACGCTGATGGACGGGCAGGGCGCCCTGCTGGAGCCGGTCGGCGGCGAGGCGGTGCTGGATCTGTATCATGCGGGCGAATATCCGCGCAACGACTGGCAATCCCTCGGCCAGGTCGTTGAACCGGGCGAGTTCCTGTCGCCCTACCTGGAGGCCCTCGAAGCGCAGGTGGACGCCGCGCTGATCCGCAAGAAGAAATATACCGTCCTCATCGATCCGCTGGGCGGGGCCGGATGCGCGTTCCTCGCGCCGTTCGCGCAACGGTTCAACCTGAATCTGATTCCGGTGAATGCCACGCCGTCAGGCTACCTGCCGCGCGAGGCGGAGCCGCGTCCGCGCAGCGCGCTGCAAATGGCGGATATCATCGGCCACCTCAAGGGGCAGGTCGGCTTCCTGCACAGCAGCGATATGGGGCGTATGTCGATTGTCACCGAAACCGGGGAGCCGGCGAGCGAGGAATACACCTTTGCGATCATTGCCAACCATGTCCTGAATAAAACAAAGGGCACGGTGGTGACCAATTGCTGTACAACGCGCACGGTGGATGATGTGGTGCGCGCGCACGGCGCGTCCCTGATCAAGTCGCCGGTCGGACAGGCCTTTGTGGTCTCGAAGCTGGCGGATGAGCAGGGCGTGATCGGCGGCGAGGGCAGCGGCAGCGCGGCGCTGTCGTCGTTCAGTCCGGCGTTTGACGGGTTCCTCATGATGGCGCTGGTCCTTGAGGCGATGGCGCTCAACGACGCGCCGGTCTCCGCCCTGCTCAAGGACTTGCCGCGCTACCATATCATCAAGAAAAGCCGGAGCCTGGGATCGGGCGCGTGTTACCAGGCGGTGGGACGGTTGACGGAGGCCTACCGTCGGCAGGGCGGCGGGCAGATTGACCTGACCGACGGTATCCGGGTGGATTGGGAGGATGGATGGGTGCATGTGCGTCCGTCCCGCACCGAGCAGTTGGTGCGTGTAATTTCGGAGTCCACATCGCAGGAACAGGCCGCGGAACGGGCCCGGCAGGTATTACGAATCATGGAACAGGGAATGGTGTTATGAAGAATGTATTGAAGGTTGGAGTTTCAGGAGTGCGGGGCGTGGTCGGCGATTCGTTCACGCCGCGCACGGCGGTGGCGTTTGCGCAGGCCTTTGGCACGTTTGTGCGGCAGGGCGCGGTGGTGGTCGGGCGCGACACGCGCACGAGCGGTCCGATGATCGAGCATGCCGTGGCGGCGGGGTTGCAGAGTGTGGGGTGCAAACCGATTCTTGTCGGGGTGGTTCCCACGCCGACGGTGTTGATGGCGACAAAAGCATTGGGCGCGCAGGGCGGGATCGCCATTACCGCCAGTCATAATCCCGCGCCCTGGAATGCCCTCAAGTTCGTGGAGCATACCGGACTGTTCCTCGACGCGCACCGGGCGGAGGAGCTGTATGACATCTATCATCAGGGCGATTTTCCACTCGTGGCCGAGGCCGATATCCCGGGGGTAGGAACCTGTGAGCGGGCCATGGATATCCATGTCGAGAAGGTGCTCGACTATGTCTTTCGCAAACGCATCATCGACCGGCATTTCAAGGTGGCCGTGGATTGCTGCAACGGGGCCGGCGCGCTGCACACGGTGAAATTCCTGCAGGAAGGGCTGGGCTGTGAAGTGGTCCCGATCCTGGACGCGCCCACCGGCGTGTTCGAACGCGAGCCGGAGCCCACGCCCGCCAACCTTCAGTTGCTGTGCCAGGCCGTGCGCGATCATGGCTGTGATATCGGCTTCGCGCAGGACCCGGACGCGGACCGCCTGGCGATTGTAAATGAGAAGGGCGAGCCGATCGGTGAGGACTTGTCGCTGGCCTTTGCCGTCAAACAAGTGCTCAAGTATCACAGGAAAGGGCCCGTCGCGATCAACCTTTCCACCAGCAAATGCGTCGAACATGTCGCCCATGAATGCGGGTGCGAGGTGCGGCGCACCGCCATCGGCGAAATCAATGTCACCACCACCATGCTCGAACAGGGCGCCGTCGTCGGCGGCGAAGGCAACGGCGGGGTCATTGTGCCCGCCGTCCATGCCTGCCGCGACAGCTATATCGGCATGGCCCTGGCGTTGGAACTGATGGCCATGGAAGGGAAGTCCGTTTCCGGCCTGCGTGCCGAGATTCCCGAACTGGCCGTGGTCAAGGAGAAGATACAGGTACGCAGCGACCAGTCGCTGGTCATCCTGCGCGCCTTGCGGCGGCAGTACGAAGGACAGAATATGAACCTGCTCGACGGGGTACATGTGGACTTTGGCGACAGTTGGATACACGCCCGCCGCTCGAACACCGAGCCGATCGTGCGGTTGATGGCCGAGGCCCCCACCCGTAAAAAGGCCGAACGCCTCTGCGCCGAGTTGCGCGCCCACATTGAGAACGCCTTACCTTGTGGAAGGTAAGGTCGGAGGTCGGAGGTCGGAGGTCGGATGCCCGAGGTCGGAGGTCGGTTTTCGGAGGTCGGAGGTCGGAGGTCGGAGGCCAGGAATTCGTATACATCAATACCATCGAAATGATAGGCATGGGTCCCGGTATAGACGCTGATCATAATCGCACTCTTTTGGTCCTCAATGTCCGGGTTAACCAAGTAGCCTTCTGTTGAATCTGAAACGGGTTGGATCATCCAGTCGCTGAGAT
>RZZM01000270.1 GCA_009929845.1 Spartobacteria bacterium | reverse complement strand
CTTGTGATTTTCGTAAAGGGTTTTTAACCGCATAAACCGCACCTTCATACACAAACCAAACACAAACCGCAATGGTTTTATCCGGTTTTCCTCAAATAAATCGCCCAAACGGCCGCTCAGGCGAACTGGGCGAGGAACCGGACGTCGTTCTCGTAGAGGTGGCGGATATCCTTGATGCCGTACAGGATCATGGCAATGCGCTCGATGCCCATGCCGAAGGCGTACCCGGTGACCGCTTCCGGGTCGTACCCGACCGCGGTAAAGACGTTGGGGTCCACCATGCCCGCGCCCATGATCTCGATCCATCCGCTGTTTTTACAGACGCGGCACCCCGCGCCGGCGCAGACGTGGCAGGTGAAGTCGACCTCGACGCTCGGTTCGGTGAACGGGAAGAAATGCGGACGGAAACGGACCTTCACCTTCGGCCCCATCATCTCGCGGGCGAAATAGGAAAGATCGCCCTTCAGGTCCGCCAGCGAAACCTTGGTGTCCACGTACAGCCCCTCGATCTGGTGGAAGTTGGCCGAGTGGGTGGCGTCGGGCGTGTCCCGCCGGTAGCACCGTCCCGGCGCGATGATCCGCACCGGCGGCGGATGGGCCTTCATGTAGCGCACCTGCACCGGCGAGGTGTGGCAGCGCAACAACTCCCCGCTTTCCAGGTAAAAGGTATCCTGGGCGTCGCGCGATGGATGGTTGGCCGGCGTGTTCAGCGCGTCAAAATTGTTGTGCACCGTCTCGATATCCGGTCCCTCCGCGACCGTGAACCCGAGGGTATGAAAGATGGCCACGGCCCGTTCCGTGATGAGGTTCAACGGATGGCGCGAGCCCAGCGGACGCCACTGGCCGGGCAGGCTGTAGTCAAACGCCTTCGCCGCGCCGGCCGTCCCGCCCGCGTCGCCCCCCAGCGCCTCCTGGCGTTCCTTGATGAGGGCCGTCAGCTCCTGCTTGATCTCGTTGGCGGTCTTGCCCACGAACGGACGGTCCGCCGGGTCCACCTCCTTGAGCGCCTTCATGATCTCCTGGAGAACCCCCTTGCGCCCCAGGTACTTGATACGCGCCTCCTCCAGCGCTTTTGCGTCCGCGGCCGTCCGCGCCGCCTCCAATGCCTCAACCTTTAATGCCTGTATCTCGTTCGCGTTCATTTTTCCTTTTTTCCAATGGTTGGAAAATTATGTTTAAAAGTTTCCAATCATTGGAAAAATCATCAAAAAAGTTTCCAATCATTGGAAAAATCGCCCAACTTTTTTCCAATCATTGGAAAAAATGTCAAAAAAGTTTCCAATCATTGGAAAAATCGCGAAAAAAGTTTCCAATGATTGGAAACTTTTTCCCAGGCGCGCCTGCTATTCCAAAGGCCCTTGTATACCCTCCCGCGGGGCATTTGTCACGCACTACCTGCAAACGAATTACCGTTGAGGTTTTATGTAACCGCTGCGAAATACGTCCGCACCTATATCAGGATTTTTAAAAAAAAGTTAAAAAAAAGACTTGCACCCTTCCGGGGTAGATGCAATATTATGCTCAAACGATTGCGTTAGTAGTTGTAGTTTATAAACAAATATAAATGGAGATTGTGTTATGTTTAAGAGTAAACGTTTGTTTCTTGGTTTGATGGTTTTTGGCGCGATGAGTGTTTTCGGGGCGCAATGGCTTGCGTTCCTTGAAAACGGGGATTTCGAGCGCGGCGAACTGGGCTGGAATACCTGGGGCGACGGGGATACCCGTACGGAATACCATGCGGTTTTCCCGGAAGACGGGGAAAATTTCCTGCGCCTCTGGAAACGTTCCGGCTGGTATCAGGATTTTTCCACCCGCCCGGGCGCTACGTTTCAACTCACGGCCTACGTCGCAACCGCCCGGGAAGATGCGTTGTGGGGCGACGCATTCGGGGAGGTCAAAATTGAGTGGCGCAATAAGGATGAGGATGACAGGGAGGTGGGAAATGCCCAGTCCGTCAAATTCGATGTCGCTGGAAATCAGGACAGGAAAATCATGCCGGATGAGTGGGCGGCGATCGAGCTGCCGACGGCCATCGCCCCTCCCGGGGCGACGCACTGCCGTGTACTGCTGACCATCTGGACCGCGGGTGAAGAGGCCGGTGGCGGGTGCGCGCTCTTTGATAATGTGGCCATGCGGAAACTCTGATTTTTTTATACAAAGGGAAATATCATGCGTATATGCTTACACATAGGTCCGGCTCTCAGATGGGCGCTTCCCCTCCTCTGCCTGTCGGTGATGCATACCACGGGCGGCGAGCCCTCGTTTACCACGGTTCCGCTCACGGACGTGTTCAACGCGGATATCTTCACCTTCTTCAACAACCGGACGGATGGCCAAATGGACAGCGGACGGGCCTCGTTCCCGGCGGAGATGATGCCAGAATCGGGGATCCCCTTCCGCACCGCCGGTATCGAGTTCCTCTTTCCTTGCAAGGAAGACGGGGCCATGAATGCGCTGCAATGCCGTGGCCAGGTGATTGCCCTGCCCGCCGCGGCGGAAGGCGACTACCTGTATTTGCTGGCCACGGCGGCAGACGGAAATCAGCGGGCGGTGCTCGCATTGACCCATGAGGACGGCGATACGTATACCCTCCCCTTTGATGTGAATGACTGGTGCGCCGAAAATCCGGGCCTGGGCGCCGTGCATGGCCTGGTTTCCGACTACCGCCATACGCTGGGGAACAAGCAGGCCTGTAAAACGTCCATCTGGTTGATTCCGTTACGTATGAAATCCGCGTCCCCGTTGCGTTCGGTCCGGCTTCCAGAGAATCCGAACATCTATGTGACCGGGATGACCCTGGGGCCGGCCGGCGAGGAACGGCGCTTGCAGACCTATGTGAAGGATGCTTTTTTCCCGTCGGCGGAGGCCGGGATCGACCGGCTCGTGCTGCTCGAAATTGTCGAGCCGGAGAGCAACTGCGTTCTCACGGTCAAGGCGGATGACGGATGGACGGGCGCGTACCGCCCCATCTTCTCGCAGTCGCTGGCGCCGGGAACACAGTCTATTCCCATATGGTTGCCACTGGTGAAACGACGCACCTATGCGTTTGATATCAACGACACGACCCTTACGTACCTGGACGAGACTAACCTGTTTTTCAACGCCCCCAAGGCCCTGCTGGACGTCCGCGCCGGAAGGCCCGCGCATCCGGCGGACGCCGGTCTGGGCATGGCCCCGGCCTGGCAACTTCCGGTATGGCCGGACAGTACCCTGACCGCGGAGGTGTATATCGCCGATGCCCCGGCCGATGAGATGGAACTGGTGGCGGTGATCACCCCCCGGCACGGGCAGGGGGACTGCTCGCTGACGCGCACGGCCTTGAGCGTCAGGACCACCTCGCCGGCGACCCGCTCGGTATCCCTCTCCACCCCGGCATGGCAGGCAGGCGACTATCAGCTTACCCTGGCCTTGACGGTCGGCGGCATGCCTTATGCCGAACGCACCTTCACGATCACCGTGGTTCCCCCCTCCAACGCCGACCGGTCGTTTGGCGCGAGGGAAACCGACCTGACCTATTACGGGCCGGTCTGGACCAACTGGGACCAGTCCATTTCGTATGCCGAGGCCTGGGCGGGGTATACCAACAAAGACATCGTCATCGATTTTCCAGGGCAACCCTACCGCTATGTCTTCTGGAAAGGGGCGAGCTACGCGCCGATCTGGCTGTTTGCCCGCAACTTCATCACCCTCGAATGGCTGGAGGCCTGGCCGCGACAGGAAGGGGCGGTGGACTGCATCGAGCCGTTGCAGGACAAAGCCTGCAAATACTCAAAGGTGCGGGTCCTCTCCTCGACACCGGCCCGGGCACGCGTCGAATGGACCTATGCGGAGACCGATTTCAACCTGAAGGTGATCCATGACGAACATGCCGAGGAAATCTACACCGTGTATCCCGACGGCATCGGCGCGCGCAAAGTAACCGGCTTTTTTGAAAAGGGCCGTTGGCACGAATGCTGTGAATTCATTGTCGGCTCGGTGGCCGGCACCACGCCCGCCGCGCACTATCCGCCCCAGGCCTTGCGCCTGCTGGATGGAGGAACGAACCGGTGTGACCTGTTCTGGCCAACCCCGCAGGAATCTGATCTTCCGGCATGGAGCGAGTACATCGGCATAGCCCGCTGCCGCAACGAGCCGGACATCTTTCTGGCCTGTGAGGGCAAGGACACGGGCCTGCATGTATTCTCGAACAACCCGGACTGGTTATCGGAAATGTTCTTCTGCATGCCGCATTGGCCCATACAACGGGGATTGCCCACCACGAATGAGCGAAGCATTGAGGAATGCTACAACCGCCCAACGCATGCGAGCCTGATGAATTTCTATGCGAGGCCTTACGAGGTATACAAGGACCGGACGATCTGGGCCCTGCTGCTGGGGGTGGCCCCGGAAGAAGAAGAGGAACTGCGGGCGCTTGTGCGGGGCTGGCTTTATCCGCCGGTCATGACCGCCGAAAGCGGCGGCACGTCCCTTCGGGTCCGGTACGATAATTACCAGCGCGGCTATGTGGTCGACATGAACGGGACGGCAAGCTGCCGGTTGACGCTGGAGGCCTCTACGGACACGCCGCAGGTCCGTCCGGCGCTGGTTCTTTCAAACGCCCCGGAAGCGGATACCTGCACCATCCTGCGCGACGGCGCGCCCCTGAAAGAGGGAATGGACTACACCCACGGGTTTGAATCCGACACACAATCTTTTGTTATTTGGTTGAACCAGGAGTTTGATGCCCTCACCATGCTGGAGGTCAGCCTGCCATGATGAGGACAAAGCGCGGCCACGGCCGGAAACACAGAACGTCAGGAGGTGAGCCCGGCAACGGGACACGATGCTATGAAAACTGAAGACGACGATGACGATGCAGAAAAATCAACCATTATGAATAAACCCCATTAACTGGAGAAAAACAATGCAAAGAGAAGTATTAAAACGGTACGAAGGCAATCCCATCATCACTCCCAAAGACATGCCCTACCCCTGCGAACATGTCTACAATTCCGGTGTAGCGAAATACAAAGGGCAGTACGTGCTGCTGCTGCGTTGCGGACGGCTCCACAGCCGGTCTGAATTCGGCGTGGCGTTCAGCGACGACGGGTACAACTTCACGGTACACCCGGAGCCGGTGATGAAACAGGCCACGGAAGGTATCTTCGCGGCACCCGAGAACAAGGGTATTGAAGATCCGCGGATCACACAGATCGGGGATGATTATTTCATCTTCTACAGTTGCTACTCGACACGCGGGTTCCAGATCGGACTGGCCAAGACCCAGGACTTCATGAGTTACGAGCGCATCGCCCTGACCACGGCGATCGACTACCGCAACTGCGTGTTGTTCCCGGAAAAGATCAACGGCATGTATGTGCGCTTCGAGCGTCCGAACTGGGGCAATCCGAGCACCTGGATATCCTATTCCCCCGATATGATCCACTGGGGCAACCAGCAGCAGATCATGGCGCCGATCAGCACCAACATCTGGGAAGACGGCAAGGTCGGCCCCGGCGCGCCGCCGATCAAAACGGAACGCGGCTGGCTGAGTATCTACCACGCCGTTACCGGAACGATGGCCGGCTGCATCTACCGGCTGGGCGTGGCGGTCCACGATCTCGAGGACCCGCGCAAGGTCATCGGCCGCGCCAAACAGTTCATCCTGGCCCCGGAAGCCATGTGCGAACGCGTCGGCTATGTGCCTAACGTGGTGTTCACCTGTGGCGCAGTGCTCGATGACGACAACACCGTAAAAATCTATTACGGCGGCGCCGACACCTGCATGAACCTGGCCGAAGGCAACCTCGACGACCTGATCGACCTGGCCATGGAAGGCGGACCGGACACCAGCGCTAAATAAACCCAACAAACCGGACTGGACCGGTATGTATTCCCACCCTGGCGTCGGGAGGGGGGCATGGGACGCCCAGGCGAAAGAATACATATCGGCCAGTCTGCGTCACCGTAAAAAGGCGTCAGTATCACCAGGTTCAGAACTCCTTACCTGGACCGTTGGCCGCAGCATGATATTTTTCATTGATTCGCCAGTAATCGCGGTGATTTTTTTGATGGTATCCACTTCCGAAGAGACGCCGCATTTGGAAAATTAAACGGACACTCAAGCGGTGGAAGAGGTTTATTGTACAGGCGTCAGCCTGCCCGTTCGTTGTACAGATTTAGCCTGCCGCGCACGGCGAGCCGCGCATGTTTCGCGCCGTGAATGCCGAAAAAAGCCGATTTCAGCGAAAAAAGCTGAAAATTTCCTGAAAATGGGCCATTTTCGATCTGAAAACCGTAAAAATTGCCATTTTTGGCGGATTTTTGGTATCTTCTCAAAAAGTCATCCTGTGAATCATTATTTTAGACAGGATAGACAGGATAGACAGGATTTTTTACACGACAGCAGCAAATAGGTGGTAAACTTAAAAAAATATTAAAATCCTTAACAAATAGCCCATTCCAAACACTCTTAATCAGCCTATGCAACTATCTGTGATGAACAGGATAGTAATCTTCTTTATCCTGTTAATCCTGTTAATCCTGTCTAAAAAAACTTTTTTGAGAAGTTACGATTTTTGGCGCTTTTTGCGCGTGCGGCGCGGCATGTGGCTCGCCGTGCGCGGCAGGCTAAAGCCTGTACAACGAACGGTGAAACCTGAAACGTGCAACCTGCAACCACCGCCCGCCGACACCTTGGTGTCACGTTAACTTCCACGAGGT
>RZZM01000269.1 GCA_009929845.1 Spartobacteria bacterium | reverse complement strand
AAAAGCCTACCACCTAATCACCTACCACCTAACCACCTAACCACCTAATCACCTACAACCTAATCACCTACCACCTAACCAACGTGCATGTCAGTTATGAATAATCGCGGGCTAATAGCATCCCCCCACCGGCTTGCTTGCTTCCCATCCCCAGTCAATCACCACGGGCGGCGTATCGCCATCATAGCGGATATACCATTCCCCGCCGGTCGGCCAGTACACCGCAATATCCGTCCGTCCGTCCGCATTGTAGTCACCCGGCACCGGGATGGCATCCCCCCACCCCCAGTTGATGACGTCGGTGCTGCTTGCCGAGTAGTTAATGAACCAGTTGCCGGTGGCGGGAATATAGATGGCAATGTCGGCGATCCCGTCGCCGTCGTAATCACCGGTTACCGGAAGCGCCGAGGACCAGCCCATATCGGACATCAGTGGGGTATTGGGGGTTGCGGATAACCGCACATACCAGTAGGGGGTCGCATAGGGATAGTATACGGCAATATCGGATACCCCATCCCCGTCATAGTCGTTGGGCACCGGACGGTTCTGCTCCATAACGATGACGGAGTTATACATGTTCGCGGATATACTCCGGACACCACGCAAGCCGGGAACGGTGACTGGCGAAAGGCGCCTCGTTGTGTCGTTGAGCCCCAACTGTCCATAGTTATTCAGGCCATAGGTCTTGATGGTGCCGTCACACATCAGCAATATATTATGGAATCTGCCGGCCGCGATATGCTCAATCCCGCGCAGGTCAGGAACAGACACCGCCATGGGATAACTGTTGGTGTCTCCCCGTCCGAGTTGCCCATACGCCCCACTCCCGCACGCTTCTATCTGTCTCAACCCGTTCAGGAACAGGGAATGATGCACACCGGCGCCCATCTCAATGCACGGATCAAGACTCGATATCATCGAAAACCTTTTTCGATTGTTGTAATCATTCAAGCCCAGTTGCCCCTCCAGATTACGACCTACCCCCGCCACCTGGCCGGAAGAGAACCGAATGAGCATATGGTAAGCGCCACAGGCCACATCGACGACCTGCTCGCTGTAGGCCGTGACCCAGGAATTTCGATGACCAGTATCTCCCTGCGACAACTGTCCATAGGTATTCTGTCCACACACCAGCACTTGTCCAAGATGGGATCGGATGGCGGAAAAATTCTCGCCGCACTCGACCTCGACCATGTGTGCCGGGCGCGAAATAATCGGCGTGTAGCGGTCGGCATTATTCCCAAGGCCGAGTTGGCCGTAATTGTTCCGTCCGAAGACATACACCGCGCCCCGCTGGGTCAGGGCCAGCGAATGGTTTTCGCCGCAGGCAATGTCCGTGATGAAATCGCCAAAAGCATAGATCGCTGTCGGCACGGTCACTTCGGAGACCTCTTCGCCCATCCCGAGTTGTCCGTAATTATTTTTTCCACATCCATACACAATACCGCTATTCATCAGTATCAGTGTGTGATTCGCTCCACTGGCCACTTTTCTCACGGTATCGCTCGACAGCATCTGCTCGAAGAAATGCTGTTGATATTTATGACCCAACCCGCCCTGGCCGGAGCTATTGATGCCGGCATAGCGGGCATAATACCCAAAGGATGTCGTTGACGCGCCCAAAACGAACAACATGATGATTACTGTTACTCTCCCGATGTTTTTCATATCACTTCTCCTTCTTGCCTTAGCTTACCGCTTCCAACTCTTCAAACGCAGTACATAGCGTAGCATATTACACGCCACATTTCATTCTGGGAAGGCAATAATTTCAGGAATTGAAATAAAGAAAAATGGCAAAAAAAACCGATGGCGTTTCGCACGGAAATAAAAAACGCCATCGGTTCACATGATATCATCAAATCTGTCGAACAAGATTTGACTATTCTCCAGCGCACCATACCGGGTGCACATCCTTGTTATCCATCCATCTGCTCCAGGCAAAACTGCCGGGACAGTTCTGCGGATTTCGACGCAGCGTGATCCGCCTTCTGTTCGTACCAGATCAAGGCCAGGATCATGAGGATAAACACAAAACCAAAAACAAGAGCCACCCGCTTCTTAATGCTTTTTGACATCTGACATTCTCCATGTTAGAAATTAATTACATTGTTCTAGTTGTATACTAGTTTGTTTCTGATATGTCAATAGCTATTTGAAAACATTTTCATTCGCTGTCGGTCGGCACGTGGTTCCCATTTACGACCAGCTTCTTACCACGCAAGGCCGGGGGCAACTTTATAAGAAAACCATCAGGCGGGTCGACATCGCCACTGATCCGCAGGTCAGTTTTTTCACCGTCAAAGACGGCGCGCAGGTGTATTGTGCCGAAGGGTGTCGGACGGTTTTTGAGGGTGATTCCTTCCCCATGCATCCAGGCTTCAGGAACGCCGTCAAGCAGGACAAGCTGATGGTGCTGTTCTTTCACAAGCATGAGGGCAATGGCATTCAGAAAGCCGGAACCAACCCAGGTGTGCGGCATATCGCCGATATAGCACCCCATTCGTTCGTCGCCGAGTACTACTTCGGCCCAGTGATTCCATGCCGCGGGACGACGGCTGTCCATGAGGAAATCAAGCAGGACATGCGCGCGGTCGTAGTGTCCGAGCGCCACAAAGGCCATGATGTTGCGCACTTCGTAGGGGGTGAATGCGGCGCGCCATTCGGGGGCTTTCCGCGCTTCAAGTTCGGCATAATAGCGGTCATACATAGCGTGCACTTGTTCCGCGGGCAATAAAGCCCGCGCGCTGCCGCAGGGGAAAAAGGCGATGGATGTGGACGTTGGGTCAAAGTCGCCTTTTTCGGCGCAGCCGGGGATATGGCTGATTTGTTTATGGGCGATGGTGGCGGTGATAGACGATGCCACGGCCTGCGCCAGCAGGGCATACTGCTGTTCGGCCCAATGCGCGGTGTTTGTATACCCGAGTATCCGGGCGGCCTCCATGCCGTCTTCCCAACCCTTCAGCGCCCAGAAATCATCCCAATAGCTGTGCATTTCGGGGTAATAACCTTCGTGGCTGAACGATTTCGGCAGGATGCCGCGAAAGCGCTCCGGCACGGGCTGTCCGCTGTAATAGCCGGGCGCCAGGGTGCGCGCGCGCAGGATTTCAAGGTATTTCATAGCCGCCACAAGGGTGTCGAAGTACGCCTCGAGAAACACGCGATCTCCGGTATAACGGTAATAATCCATGACCAGGGAAATGTAGGCCCCCTGCCCGTCCCATTCAATGCCGCTGCCGGGACCGGCGTCCAGCGGATCATCATGGCGGAAACTGGGAGGCACCATGCCCTCCGGGGTAATAAAGTGAGCGTACCACACGATGAATTCACGCACCGCTTCGTGAAGCCCCCAACGCAACAGCGCGGCGCTGGTCATAGCCCCGTCGCGAATCCACGAGCGTTCATAATGACGCGAACCAGGCTGAATGGCGGCGGCGTCACGGTTCAACAGAATGTAGGCAAGCTGCGACTTCACCGTTTCGACGATTTCAATGTCCGGCAGATCCAGGGTGGTTTCCGTGACACGGTCCTGCCACATGGCGCGGACTTCGGCGTGGCGCTTTTCCCATGCGTCACTAATAGATTCACCGGCCTGCAGGAAGCGCCAGAGGACATCGCAGTCACCCGACAGCGGGACGGCCAGGTGAACGTCGCCCGTTGCCTGCGGGGCCACATCAAGGCTATAAGCCAATGCGCCCGAATTCAGGTGCTGATCATTCTGGATTGTTGTCCCGGGGGGCAGCTCCCCATCCACAAGTCGGCGGAGAATGTCACCCCGGTCAAAGGCGCAAACCCCAAAAGCCTCAGGGTCCTCCATCGTCAGGTAATACGGCACGCCATTTATGGAAACACCGCGCGCCCTGGTGTCAACAAAAGGCGCGATAGCATCAATGAAACTGAGACCACCATGCTGCCAGACCGGGTTGATCTGAATCGGTCGAATCGCCAGGAAGAGCTTGGCCGCCAGGGGTGTACTGCTCTTGTTTTCAAGCCGGTAACGCAGGAACGCCCCCGACGCATCGGGTCGGCCCCAGCCAAAGGCGTCAATATGCAGCGCATAATCCTCGAAATCCCATACGACACCCGGCATCGGATATGCGCCATCGACCAGGGTCTGTCGTACCGACAACGCATCCAATGCGGAACACAGCTTGCCGCCCACATGAAGGTACGGCATCAGGACACACCCGCCGGCAAAGGCCTCAAAATTACCGTATTCATCAAGGAGGCTTTCCTTGCTGTCATCGGGAACCCCCAGGATGGTCCAATACACCTGGCGGCCGGACAGTTGTTCCGGATAGAGCCCGGGACGCGCCTTTTGTGCGAACATCTGGTAGCGGGAAAAGTCCGTCAGGAACTCCCCTGGACCGCGCAATGTAATCCCCGCAATCTCCACGAGACCATTCGAACGGCCGGCCTCAACCTGCAGCTTGAGGTAGCGCGCATCAAAAGGAGCGCCAAGCAGGTAATCGAAACCGCCGGTTCCCTCCTGGACACGCGCTATTTCGGTCCATCGGGAGGTGGTGGACGATGCATAGAGCACGGCCTCGGAGGCATAGGCGGGGCCCCAGTCGATTCGTATGCCGCCCAGCGCTTTCTGTTCACCCAAATCGACCATCAGGGGTTGGGATGCGCCCATCGGAAAGACCGTGGCGGAATTATTGTCGAACAACGCGCTGCTCGAAGCATCTTCGGTATCAAGAATGCGCACACGGTTATCTCCGGTGCAGATATCAATCTCCCACAACGAATGCCCCCAGCCGGTGCCGCGTTTAGTCAGCAACAGTTTCACATATCGGGCATTAACCGGCAAAAAGTTGATATAATCGGTCTTGCCATCGCCCTCTGTTTCCTCATAAACAGTCTGCCAATATGCTCCATCTTCGGAAATCAGCACGCTATATGCCGATGAAAAGGCTGTTTCCCAGTGCAAGGTAAGGCCATTTACGACTTGGGGTCGCCCCATATCAATCAACACATACTGCGGATCGGATGCCGGACTGCTCCATCGCGTCCCAGGATCCCCATCGCACAAATGGCGGGCCGGGTAGATATCCTCCTGCTCGGCGGATACTTCAACCTCCCAATCCGCCTTGCCAAGATACTCCGACATACCGCTCAACGGAAAATGCGCAAAAAAACTCACGCACAACACACGGAATAAAATCACGCTGCTTTGACCCATATTGCCAACCTTCACCAGAACCATGGTTTACATAAGACACCAACTGAAACGTTCCGCCGCAAAAAAACACGAAGGAAGTCATTGAGAGCGATCTTTTCAGAATAAAGCGCGATAAGCAACCCTATTATAACCGGTTCAAAAAGGTTATGGATGGTTCCGATTCCCGAATGTCAACCGGGGCAGAATTCTTACGGCGCTTCAGTCCTTATCGTCGCGGGCGCTATACGGGCAGATGCCACGCTTGGAAAGGTCGATAAAATCGGCCATTTCAAGGGCTGGTCCCGCGGAAATCTCCGCGCGGATACGTGCGGCGGCCTCTTTGGGGGCCAAATCCGCCCGGTAAAGCAGATTGAAGGCCTTTTTGATGTCGGCGCGCTCCGCGGGTGTAATCCCCGCACGTCGCAGACCGATGGCATTGAGTCCGGCAATGCGGTTGCGGCAGGCGCTGACGGTGGTGCAAAAGGGCGGGATATCCTTACCGATGCCGGAGAGGCCGCCAATCATGGCCAGGCGTCCGATGTGGCAAAACTGATGCACCACCGCATTGCCGCTGATGAACGCGCCCGCGCCCACCTCGACATACCCGGCCAGCAGGACGGCGTTGGCCAGGATAACGCGGTCCCCCAGTATAACGTTGTGCGCCAGATGCGAAAAGGCCATCAGGAAACAGCCGTCGCCCACCGTGGTGGCCGTGCCCGGTTTGGTACCGCGATGAATCGTTACCCCCTCGCGGATGATGCAGTCCGTCCCGATCTTCACATAGCTTTCACGTCCTTCAAATTCCAGATCCTGCGGGGCGTCGCCAATGACCGCGCCCGCGTGAACGTCACACCGCTCCCCCAATGTCGTATAGTTGTATATAACCGCGTGCGGTCCGATTTTTGTATCGGCGCCGATCTGCGCATGGTCGTCAACGACCGCATACGGCCCGATGACGACCCCGGCGCCGATCTGCGCCTGCGCGGAGACGGTGGCGGTGGGATGTATGGTAGCATTACTCATAGTCTTATACCTCGAAATTAACCAATCCTGTTTCACGTAAGCTGATAAAATCACTGCCGCCGTTCTGCACATGGTGCCCGATGACAACATGGTCAAGAACGGAAATATTGATAATCTTCCCCGCTTCCACCAGTTGCCGCGTGATGCGCAAATCCTCGCCGGAAGGGGTCGGATCACCCGACGGATGGTTGTGCCCCAGGATAATCGCGGCGCATCCCAGGCGGATGGCCTCGCGGAAGACCTCACGCGGATGCACCAGGCTGGCGTCCAACAGGCCCTTTGTGATTTCGATCGGCGCGCGCAACAGCCGGTTTTTTGTATCCAGCCCCAGTACCCAGAACGACTCCTCCGTGCGACTGCGGGTGGTCATTCGCAAAATCCTCGCGGCCATATCGGGCGTGTGTACCACTGCCCGTTCCGGGACCGCCTCCTCAATCATCCGGCGCCCGATATCCAACGCGCACTTGAGCACCTGCGCCTTGACTTTGCCCATCCCGCGGATGGACGCCAGTTCGCT
>RZZM01000268.1 GCA_009929845.1 Spartobacteria bacterium | reverse complement strand
CTGAATCATTCCCTTGCCAAGGCCATGCTCTTTCTGACCGCGGGCAATATCCTGGCCTGCTGGAAAACGAAAAAAGCCCGGGATGTTTCGGGGCTGATGCAGATACAGCCCGTATCCGGTCTGTTATGGATTGTCGGATTTCTGGCCATCACCGGGACGCCGCCCTTCGGGATATTCTTCAGCGAATGGATCATCCTGCGGGAGGCCTTCATTCAAAAGCAGTATGTTGTCGCGGGCATCGGGCTGACCGCCCTGGCGGTGATATTTCTCGGCATGGCCTCGATCATGTTGCGGATGGCACAGGGCGCCCCTCCACGCGGTGCGCCGGCCATCTCGGGCATGCGAGAGTCCAAACGCGCCATACTCCCACCGCTCGGACTTGGGGCCGCGGCCCTCTTCCTGGGGCTGCACCTGCCCACGCATCTGGAACACCTGCTGCGCGCCATAGCGACCATGCTTAACGGAGGCGCATCATGACCAGCCATGCATGCCTCATACATAATGGAGAAAGTATCCGGCGCGATGACCTCCCGGTCGTGACCTTTGATGATTTCCGTGCGGACCTCCTGCGGCATGTGGCCACGGGGGCGCGTGTCGCCGCATGGTTCGGCGTGCCTTCAACCGCCGATACCGTACGGATGGTTTGTGTCCTGGCGCATGACGCCACCGGACAACTTTCGCTGCTGAGCACGGATGTCCGGCATCAATACCCTTCCCTGACCCCAGCCTGTCCACAGGTCCATCTGTTTGAGCGGGCCTTCTTCGAGCGCTGGAAAATTCGTCCCGAAGGCCACCCGTGGTTGAAGCCCGTACGCTTTCCGTCCCAACAGGACGGACAGGCGCGGGCGCCCTGCCTGGACCCCTATCACATTTCCGGCAGCGCCGTTCATGAAGTCGCCGTCGGCCCGGTACACGCAGGCATCATTGAGCCCGGCCATTTCAGATTTCAGTGCCATGGCGAAACCGTTCATCATCTGGAGATTTCGCTGGGGTATCAGCACCGCGGCATTGAACGCGCCCTGCGGGGCGGGCCGGACAAAAGGACCCGGCGCCTCATGGAGACCGCGTCCGGCGACGCCTCCATCGGCCACACACTGGCCTATGCTCATATAATGGAGGCCCTCTGCGACACCCCGGCCCCGCCGGGCGCAGGCATGATACGCGGCATCGCGCTGGAACTGGAGCGGCTGGCCTGCCATACCGGCGACCTGGGGGCCCTGTCCGCCGATGTGGGGTACCTGCCCACCGCCTCCTTCTGCGGCAGACTGCGCGGTGATTTTCTGAACATGACCGCCCTGCTGTGCGGCAATCGATTCGGACGCGGACTCGTCTGCCCCGGCGGCGTCGACTTCGATCTGGACCACACGCGTATAGACGGCCTCCGGGATCGCCTTGAAACAACCTTTCACGATACCAAACAGGCCATCCAGCTCCTCTGGGAAACGCCATCCGTCATGGCCCGTTTCGAGCATACAGGCGTTCTTTCCGCACAAACCGCGCGCGAGCTGGGGCTTGTCGGTCCGGCCTGCCGCGCATGCGGCATCGAGCAGGATGTGCGCTACAACTTCCCGCTGGGCATGTACGCCATGCGCCACATCCCCGTATCCGTTTGCAAGAGCGGGGACGTATTCGGACGGGCCTATGTCCGGTGGCTCGAAATTCAACGCGCCTGCGATCTCATCCGCGCCGTAACCGATACCCCGGCAACCGGCGTCCATAAGATTGACATCGGACCGGTTGGCGGCAACCGGATCGCCGTGTCCCTGGTCGAAGCCTGGCGCGGCGAAGTCTGCCATGTCGCCGTCACCGATGCGGCCGGACGCTTTCTCGCCTACGAAATAACCGACCCTTCCTTCCACAACTGGCACGGATTAGCGATAGCCCTGCGCGACGAAGAAATTTCTGATTTTCCCCTGTGCAACAAAAGTTTCAATCTATCATATGGCGGACATGACCTGTAGCGAACCTTATCGGGAAGAATTATCATGATTAAGAGTATGTTGGCACGTATACGACAAGGCTATCAGACCTTCCCCTTTCCCAAGGGCGAACCGCCCGCGTTGCCCGACCGCTTCCGGGGACGACCGGTGATTCATCAGGAACGTTGCGTTGAAAACTGCGAGGCCTGCATTCAGGTCTGTCCGACAAACGCCATAGCGCGCGACAGCCATCTGCGTATCGACATGGGCCGCTGTCTCTTTTGCGGCGCCTGCCGGGAGGCCTGCCCCGCGCGCGCCATCGAATTCGAACAGCATTACCACCTCTCCTCCGGCACACGCGGCGGCCTGATCAGTCATGAACCGGGCCGCAACGAACTCGGCGCGATACTGCGCGCGGACATTCACCGGGTATTCGGGCGCTCCCTCAAACTCCGGCAGGTCTGCGCCGGCGGGTGTGGCGCCTGCGAGGCCGACGTCAATGTGTTGGGTACAATCGGCTGGGACCTGGGTCGCTTCGGCATCCAGTTTGTCGCCGCGCCGCGCCATGCCGACGGCCTCCTGATCACCGGCCCGGTCACCCAAAACATGAAACTGGCCCTCCAGAAAACCTACGACGCCGTCCCCTCCCCCAAAGTCGTCATCACCGTCGGCGCCTGCGCCATTTCCGGCGGCCTGTACGCAAACCATCCGGAAACATGCGCCGGCGTGGAAGACCTTTTTCCCATTGACCTCTACATTCCCGGATGTCCGCCGCACCCTTTGACTATCCTCAGTGGCTTGATTTCCCTACTCACGCGCAGCCCGTCCGGTGGCCGCGCTCATTTTCCCTGCGTCACTCGACCAGGCCGAACCATCGGTTGATGCGATACTGAGCAAGGGGCGGAAGGGCCGCGCTCCATCCCCAGTTCACAGTCATCATACCGCCGGAGCTGAAGCGCAGATACCAATTGCCCGTGGCCGGATCATACACCGCAATGTCCGCGGTTCCATCGCCGTCATAATCCGCGGGCGCCGGGATGGCATGCGCCCATCCCCAGTTTACTTCCGTCAACGTACCATCCCATGCGCGAATATACCAGTTGCCGGTGGCGCCATCATAGACCGCGATGTTGGCTTTGCCATCCCCGTCGTAATCCGCGGGAACGGGAATCACGCCATCCCAACCCCAGTCGGCTGACAGGGGAACGCCGCCGGAGCAGATCACTAACCATCGTCCGGTTTCAGGCGTAAACAAGGCCTTGTCGGCAATCGCATCCCCATCGTAATCCGCGGGCGTCGGTATGGCCCCGGGCCAGCCAAAATACACCTGCTGCATGCCGCCGGTGGCCATAAGCATGTACCAACTATACCCGGCAGGATCATAGACCGCAATATCACACAGTCCATCGCCATCGTAGTCCGCAGGCACTGGCGCGGCGGCCGCCCAGCCCCAGTTGGCTGTAATGAGGCCATTGAGGGAGGTCTGAATATACCAGTTCCCGGTTTGGGGATGATACAAGGCCGGATCGCAGGCCCCGTCGGCATCAAAATTCCCGGTCAGGGGAATGGCCTGTTCCCAGCCAAAGCTCATATCCAGGATGCCTCCACCCGTGTAGTCCACAAACCAGTGCCCGGCGGGCGCCCAGTATACGGCGCGATCACTGATATCATCGCCATCGTAATCCATGAGGGTAATACCAGACTCGAACGCGCCGATATCCGGCATACCGTTAATGATGCGCGGATGGCCATAGGCGTCCGCCTGCCCAGCCATCCAATCGGCTGGAAAGGCCATGTTACGGCATGGTGAATACCCGTGATTCAACCGATAATTCCCGTGTGCGCAATCGAGGAATCCAGGGGCATCCACAATATTGTCGCCCCCGACATGCGGAAAGACGCAGCTACGGCTGAAACTAAGGGGCGCTCCCGCGAAATTTCGCTCCTGATAATTGCTGTAGACAATAGAATTCTGAACAGCGCCTCCCGTATTAAAAAACACCCCGGCGCCGTTGGTGGCGACATTCGCCGCAACGGTGCAGTTCCGGACTCGACCGCCCTCATGGAAATAGACCCCGCCACCCGCTCCTTGCGGCGCGGAGTTTTCGGCAATCACACAGCTTTGCAGGATGCCGCCCCTGTAACAGAACACCCCGCCGCCCATATTGTTATTGGCCACCTGATTGCTGATAATGTGGCAACTGCTGACCGTCACATTGGTTGTGATCTGCAACCCGCCGCCGCTTCCATCCCCGACCGAAAGCCCCCCTAAAAGCGAACGATTACCCGATATCAGGCATCGGTCAATCTGCACATTCCGGGTGGCATACACTCCACCGCCGCCAAACCAGCCTCTGGTCAAATTATCAATTATGTGGCAATTAACGATTTCAGATTCGCCGTTTGCGGCAATGCCTCCACCGGCTATCGCTCCATTATCATTGGTATTGGCCTGGACCAGACAGGCATCAAGGCGGGAATCCTGCAAATAAACGCCCCCGCCCTGCCCTGACGAATAGTTGTTCAGAATGCGGCATGTAGTCACCACACAGTCATGCACATAGATTCCGCCCCCACCCGTCTCGGCGCTATTCCTGAGTATTTGACAATTGTTCATTGCGGCATTGGTACCATACACCCCGCCCCCATTCTGCGCCGCGCAATCGGTAATGACACAGTCTTTCACATAGGCATCTTCCGACATGTGGATGCCGCCACCTGCTTCACCGACCGCACGGCCATTGCGAACCGTAAATCCGTACACATATCCACCACGTACAACCAGACCACGCCCCCCGCCGCCCTCGATCACGGTATGGTCCGCGCCGTTGCAGCTTCTAAGGTAAATATTATCATCCACCAGGAACCCCGGCGCAGGCGCGGTATACGTCCCGTTGGTGACCCATACTTCATCAGCGCTTCCGGCCGCCGCCAACGCCGTCTGCAAGGATGGCGTGGCCTTGGCCCATGTGTCGTAGGGCGCCGTACCCGAACCGGACGGCGACACATAGATAGTGCCCGCAAATCCCGTTGAAATGGAAAGTACAACAAGCCCCAACCATCCACATACCAATCGTAATGTCTTCATTCTTTCTTCTCCCTTCTTCCTTCTCCCTACATCCCGCTTCGCGCCACGCGGAAGCCGATCACGTTCCAGTTTTGACCCATCCCGGTGTACCCCCGGGCGGAACAACGGGCTATCATGGCGCTGTCGGCCCATGTTCCGCCGCGATACAGGCGACTGGCGCCATTGGTCGGCCCGCGGCAATCCGCCGCGGAGGCTTCCGCCTCCGCATACCAGGACTGCATATACCAATCCCAACAGTATTCCGCTACATTGCCCGCCATGTCATGAACCCCGTAATCGTTGGGCGCAAAACTGCCGACGGGGCTGGTATAGGGCATCGGTTCGTTGGAATAGGCCGGATGATATCCCGGCGTCGTACTCACATCATAGCTGTATGATCCCTCGGAACTCTGGTAATTGGCGCGCTCATGATCGATGCAGTTCATTGACCCCCACCACGGGAATCGCAATTCCGCCCACCCGCCACGCGCGGCTTTCTCCCATTCCGCTTCCGTCAGCAGCCGATACCCATCGGCCGCCCAGTTGCAGTCCGGCGAGTACTGACCATTGGTGTACACTTGCGCATCAACCGTATAGCAGGGCGTCAGTCCTTCCATCTGCGATCGGGCATTGCACCACTTCACCGCGTCATACCAGTAGATCATGATAACCGGATGATTGGTCCCCTTGCCCGACCCCGTGTTGTTGAAGTGATACCCGTTGGCGACGCCCCAGTTATAGACCTGATCCCATTCATCCCTGGTGACCTCGTGCCTGCCGACATAAAAGGAGCTAAGGTAGAGATCATGCAATGGACGTTCGTTTGTTTCGCCCTCTTCGGGCGACATGGCGTTACCCATCCGGAAAGGGCCCTGGGGAATGAACGCCATGTTGTCGGGCAACGCATTTGTCACGGTGCGCACACGATAGGCATACGGCCCACGTACCGTGGCGGTGCTGTCGGTGACGGTAGTCGAGCCGGCCTGCCCGGCGACATTAGTCATCACATGTACGAACGCCGGGTTCGCGGTCAACTCCGTCGAACGATCGACCTGATACAGCAGGCTCGGACTGCTACTCCAACGCACCAGGATGCCGTCCCCGGTCCATATCCCCTGTTCCATTGCCAAAGACGAAAGCGCATTGGTTGCGTCGGTTTTCGACATCACCTCATCGACATCAGACATCCGGTCCCCGTCTGTATCCGCCAATGGATGCGCATACTCGTAGGCGCCCATATCCCACATGGCAACACCATCGTTGAGGCCGTCGAGTGGACGCGAGACGCCATCGCGGTCGCGGCCATACCCGGAGGAGGTGAGATTCGTTCCTGTATCCACGCAAGGCGAGACGCCGCTCAGACGAAAATCATAGGCGGCCGCATCCACGAACAGCGGATCATCCGCGATGTTGCCGTCGCCCGCTTCGAGCGGCGCCATACAGGAAAAAAGGAAGACCGAGGTGTAGTGGTTGGTATACTGCGCCGCGTGGTTAAACTGGACAATCGTGTTGCGGGCATACACGTTATAGAGTCCGCCGCCCCCATCGCGGGCGGTGTTGTCCACCACCGTGCAGTTATGCAGTTGGCGATTGTAGTCGTAGTCGTACGCGCCGCCGCCCTGGTAAGCGCTGTTGCCCGCGACCAGGCAGTTATAGGCGGCCGTGTGATACATCCCGCCGCCGTTGTTCGTCGCCGCATTGCCGATCACATCGCAATGCCAGAG
>RZZM01000697.1 GCA_009929845.1 Spartobacteria bacterium | reverse complement strand
GCAAGCGAAGTGCCGCCCTGGGTTGTCCCGGGGTTCGCTGATCGTAATCGCACTCTTTCACTCGCCCATCGAGCCGGAGGCTGCTCCGCAGGGGATAGGTGATGAAACGAGCGCAATTATGAACAGGGATGGGGAGGGTCATTGCTTGGCATGCCGTAATATATGAAGGCAGGTCCTCAATGACCAGCGTGTGCAGGGGGCCGGGGCGCGGAAGGTCAGTCGGTTTGAGAGATAATCCTGATTTCTTCTTCCGAAAGCGTACGGTTATAAACGCGTACATTGCTGATGTGTCCCTGAAAATTCCTGTATGTGTCCTGGGGCGAGCGGGCATCACGAACGCCGATCAGAAAATTTGTGTTGGCGGGAATGATGCGTGCAGCGTCGACTTTTGACGTAACCAGCACACCATCCAGATAGACGCTGAGGATGCGGTCCCCCCAATAATCAGCATCGCTATAAGTGGCGGCCATGTGATACCAATGATTGGATTCCAGCAGTTCGGGGGTTTGCGCGCGGATAGAGTTATTCTTGATGAAAGTCCCACGCATACCGCTTACGGCAAGGGAGTACCCTGACGTCGAAGACCATTGACCCGCCAGGCATTGTATGATGCCGGTGCCCTGACAGTTAAAGCGACAACAAATCGTAAGATTACTATTGAGCTGAAAGACTTCACTGTCACCACAGTTGATAAAAGCGTTTGTACCGTTAAAATAATAGCAAGCGCCGTTTCGTGTTCCGTCCGGGGAACAAACGGCGTCATACACCACACCATCGTTCGCATTGGTAGAGTAATCCATGGCCGTGCAGGCGAGAGGATAATCCGCGACCAGGCCGCTGCAATCAGGATGCCGGGCGATTGTATAAAACATGGGGATGGCCGCGGTCATAACCTCGGCGGTCGCCTGGATGGACTGCATTGCGTTATAGGACGCCTGCCATTGCTGGTTCAGCTCAGGCGTCCACAGGATACAGTAGGTATCGCCCGGCGTCGCGTTAGTCCATGTTATCTCGCCGTTCCCCTGAAAACCGGAAACTTGCATATCCGCCGCCTGGACGCCTGTAATCAGGAAGCAGGCATAAACGAGTATTCGAGCCGTAGACAGGAAATAGCGAATCCCCCCCAGGACCTTATCTGTTCGACCGTTCATATTTTGCATTTTCATAGTGGCGTATAGTCTGTTTACGGCCATACAAATTGTCAACGCGATTTTGTACGCGTTCTCCATCTATGTCGATATGCAGCCCACGCAGACTCCTTACCTCGTGGAAGTTAACGTGACACCAAGGTGTAGTCCTGGGCGGGTTGTCCCGGGGTTCACTGATCATAATCGCACTCTTTTTAGGGGATTAGGTGGTAGGTGA
>RZZM01000696.1 GCA_009929845.1 Spartobacteria bacterium | reverse complement strand
CGCCATCCTGGGGGAATGGGCGCTGACAGCGGACGGAGCGGGAACCAGCGCAGAATCCGGCAAGGTCACGGTGGGGGATTTTGTCGGGGGGTCTGGGATAAATGAAATCACATTTGGTTCGTCTGGAGCGTGGGCAACAGGGTGGACGGCTAATTCATCACCTGATTTAACGGATTATTTCGAGGTGTCCATTGCTCCTCTCAGTGATTTTGGGCTTGTTGTCAGCGAAATAGCTTATAGTGAACGACGGTCAAAAGCGGGACCGTTAACGTATCAGGTGCGTTGGTCTACCAACAATTTTGTATCCTATACTGTTTTATTGACCGAAACCCTGCCGGACAACGACAGTGAAAGAACCCATTCCATTCCCAATTTATCTATCTCAATTCCAGAAGGACGGACTTTTAAGGTTCGGTTTTATGCCTATCAGGTTGAGGATAGCGGCGGCACATGGCGCATTAACGACAACTCCTTGAAAATTCTGGGAACGGCGATGTCCCTGACCGGGCCCCCGGTCGTGGGTTTTGTGCCGGGCAGCGGGGTTCAGGTGCATGTCAGCAATACCCTGGAGGTGGCGGTGTCGGTGTTGCCGACGGGCACGATCACGGACTGGTGGCTGGATCCCGTTCCCGGCGGAAGCTACAATTTGGCGGGAAGCACCTTCACCTTCACGCCGGTGGCGGCCGATGATGGCGGAACCCATACGCTCTCTGTCGTGGCCAGCAATGCTTACGGGATGTCCACCGGGACGCTGGACATCGCCGTGACGGAGTATCTGCCGCCCGGAACGATGGAAATCACGTTTGAAAACGACGGGGAAATCAAATCCTCGTATGATCCCGGGCCGGTGACATTGAGCGGAGAGGTCTGGATCATGGATCAGGCACGGGTCGGCGATGAGGCCAATGATGTCAAGCTTGGGAGCCGGGCCGCCCGGTTCGGCAGCCTGTATCCCGCCTTCATGACGTCGTCGAACAAACTGCTGCCCGCCGGCATCGGAACCATTTCGTTTCTCTATGCGAAATATTCCACCAGCACGGACGGAGCCGAATTGGTGGTGGAAGTGGCCACGGATGCGGAGGCCGGTCCCTGGCTGGAAGTCGGGCGGGTGGATGCCAACGGGGTGACGGAACTGACATCGTATCAAACCGCAGTGGGCGTGAATGAACCCATGTATGTCCGTTTTCGAAATGAGTATGTGTCGGGCATGGGCCAGGTGAATGTGGACAACATCATCATTACGCCTTACCAAACGCCGGAGCATTCGGCGTACGAGGCGTTTCTGCTGCAGTACAACGTGACGCCGGGTGATCCGGGGACGGCGCCGGACGAGGATTGGGACGGGGACGGCTACAGCAACACGAACGAG
>RZZM01000695.1 GCA_009929845.1 Spartobacteria bacterium | reverse complement strand
GTCACGGTCAGGCAGGCCGTGTTCAGGAGCCCTTCAATGGCGCTGATTTCTTTAAGGATGGCGCTGACGCCGCCCGCATGCTCGACATCCTCCATGTGGTAATGGGAGGACGGCGAGACCTTGCAGATATTGGGGGTCTTTCGCGAGAGTTCGTTGATCCGTTCAAGGTCATACTCGATACCCGCGCTGGCGGCAACGGCCAGGGTGTGCAACACGGTGTTGGTGCTTCCGCCCATAGCCATATCCAGGATGAAGGCGTTGTCGATCGCTTCCACCGTCACAATGTCCCTGGGCTTGAGGTCCTCGTAGACCATTTCAACAATACGCGTCGCCGCATCGCGCCAGAGCGACTCGCGTTTTGGGTCCACGGCCAGGATGCTGCCGTTGCCGGGCAGGCCCAGGCCGATGGCCTCGGTCAGACAGTTCATCGAGTTGGCCGTGAACATCCCCGAACACGAGCCCGCGCCGGGGCACGCATGACACGAAATCTCTTCGAGTTGCTCCTCGTTAATCTTACCGGCCTTGAGCGCGCCGATACCCTCGAAAACGCTGATGAGGTCAACCACGCGCCCGTCCGGCATGTGCCCCGCCTTCATCGGGCCGCCGCTGGCAAAAATCGTCGGAATATTGCAGCGCATCGTGGCCATCATCATGCCGGGGACGATCTTGTCGCAGTTCGGCAGGCAAATCATGGCGTCGAACTGGTGGGCATTGACCATGGACTCCACGCAATCGGCGATCAGCTCGCGGCTGGGCAGGCTGTATTTCATGCCGCTATGGCCCATGGCAATCCCGTCACAGATGCCGATCGTGTTAAACTCGATCGGAGTCGCCCCCGCCTTGCGAATGGCCTCTTTGACAATGTCGCCCACCCGACGCATATGCACATGCCCCGGAATGACATCGGTATAGGAATTGCAAACCGCAATCAACGGCTTGTTGATGTCTTCCGTGGATAACCCCGTGGCCCGCATCAGACTGCGGTGGGGGGCGCGTTCAAATCCCTTTTTTACATTGTCGCTTCTCATCTCTACTCCTGATTTTACATAGAACCCATATTCAAAAACCGGACTCTCGACCGATAACGCAAGGCATCATACTGCAAGTTCAAGCCGCGAAAAGATAAAAGTGACATCGGTGGACGCACTTTTTTTAGCGCGCGGCTCTGCGTGCGCGGCAGGCTAAAGTACAACGAACCTTTTCCACCGCAGGAATACACTGCGCCGTATCGCTTCAACGTTCAGAACTCCTTACCTCGTGGAAGTTAAAGTGACACCTTCTTTCCTGGCGGTGTTTGCGGGAGGACATAAACGCCTTGGTTATAGTGAAACCCCATTCGGGGTTTATGTGTTGTTTATTCCTGACCGCGG
>RZZM01000267.1 GCA_009929845.1 Spartobacteria bacterium | reverse complement strand
CGCGCGCGGCATGGCCTTCGATTTGGATATCCTTTCCAACCTGCTGGGCGCGCCGATTGTACCCACGGTGGGACACCGTAACGTCGGCGTCGGCGAATTGCTCGCGGCCGCGGTTCGCGTGGCGCGCGCCCCCGGTCCCATCCAGGCGCCGCGCATTTACTACGGCAGGGATGTCGAGCAGGCCATCGAGGCCATCGAGGCCGAACTCAAACGGATCATTACATTTGATGATGAGCGGGAGGCGCGATGGACAGCGCTCAAGCTCCTGGAAAATGATCTGGAGGTGATGAAGCGGATCAGCTCGCCCCATGCGCTTGAGCGCGCGCAAAAGGAACGGCAGCGCATAGCGTCGCTCCTGGGCGAAACCGCCGAGATGATTATCGCCGACGGACGGTATGGCTTCATTTCGGGCGCCTGTCGGCAGGCGGTCCGTTCCACCTGTGAATCTCGGCACAGCCATTCTGACCGTATGGATGAAATTATCATCCACCGGGTATGGGGGCTGCCCATATTTCTCGGGTTGATGTACCTGGTGTTCTGGCTGACTTTTACCCTGGGCGCCGCGCCCGTGGCCTGGATGGAGTCAATGTTCAGGTGGCTGGGCGATGCCGCGGCGGGCCTGTGGCCGTCGGGGACGGACAGCATGCTCAAGTCCTTGTTGGTGGACGGCATACTCGCCGGTGTGGGCGGTGTATTGGTGTTCACGCCCAACATACTTATGTTGTTTCTGGCCATTGCCATGCTGGAAGATTCCGGCTATATGGCGCGCGCGGCCTTCCTGATGGACCGGCTGATGCATAAAATCGGGTTGCATGGCAAGAGCTTCATTCCGATGCTGATAGGCTTCGGGTGTTCCGTGCCGGCCATCATGGCAACCCGTACGCTTGAAAGTCGGCAGGATCGCCTGACGACGATGCTGGTCATTCCCCTGATAAGCTGTGGGGCGCGATTGCCCATTTACACGTTGATGATCGCCGCGTTCTTTTCGCCCGCCTGGCATGCCCCGATGCTGTGGGTAATGTATATAACGGGCATCCTGCTGGCTATCGGATGCGCCAAACTGCTTCGATCAACGCTGTTTCGCGGCGACGCGGTCCCCTTTGTGATGGAATTGCCGCCGTATCGCGTCCCCACATGCAAAGCGACCCTTATGCACATGTGGGAACGCGCCTGGCTTTATCTCAAGAAGGCGGGAACTATTATATTGGCGCTCTCGGTTGTTCTTTGGGTCCTGACGTCGTTTCCCCGCGGCGCGCCGAAGGAGGGAATGACACCTGAAGAACAACAGGCGCATGGCCTGTCGGGCACGATAGCCGGTCGGATCGGCCATGCCCTGGAGCCCCCGCTTAAACTGATGGGCTTCGATTGGCGGATCGGCACAGCGCTGATCGGCGCCTTCGGCGCCAAGGAAATTTTCGTGGCACAGTTGGCCATTGTTCACTCGCTTGGCGAAGCGGATAGCGAATCTGTTCCGTTGCGCGAGAAACTGCGCGCCCATTATTCTCCATTGACGGGATTTTGTATCATGTTGTTCTGCCTGGTCAGCGCGCCTTGCCTGGCGACCATCGCGGTGACAAAGCGGGAGTCAAACTCCTGGCGATGGGCCCTTTTTCAGCTTGGCGGGTTGACGCTGCTGGCTTACGGACTTACGGTTATCGTTTACCAGACAGGACGGATAATAAGCGCCCTGACAGGGTGAGTTGCGCGCTGTAATCATCCTGTCAATGTGGCTATCAGGACATATGAATGGAATGAAGAAAAAACTGTTAACGGTCAGTGTGCTGATTGCCTTTATCGCGGGCGTTTGGCTTATGCCCGCGTTGCATCTGCTGGCGCTAAGCCACGGGAACCAAGCGTGCGCCCATGCGTCCTGTTGCCAGGCGGTTACTCATCCGGTTTCGCATCATCATGGACCGGCGCGTGCGCTTGATGCAGCCCGGGCGCATAACCATGCCCACAATCCTTTGACCTGCCCCGTTTGTCGCGTGGCCTCCCTGTATATCGATGTGGCCGTTCCACTTTCGATCAAACCGCACATTCGTCCGTTGGCAAACGGATACGTTCTGTCCTCCGAGTCGGCGGACTATATACGGCCGCGACTCCTGCCGTATGCCTGTGGCCCCCCGGCCTGATGCGGTCGGCTTCATTTCCAAAATAGCTCGCCATGAGACGCGCCATTGCCTGTCGGGCACAAAGCGCGCGTTCTACCCGGCGGGTTCGGCTTTTACAAATCAATTTTTACAGGAGTAGTTTTATGTATAAATGTATTTTCATTGCTGTTGTCCTCGGCGCATTTGGCGGATATATCGGCGCGGTGGCGGACGAGGCGTTTACATTGGATGATATAGTGGTAACACCCATGGGAAGCGAAACGGACGCCTTTGATACGCCACTGCCCATCAATCAGGTGTCCCTTGAAGAGATCGAGAAGCAGATCGCTGTTTCCGTGAAGGACTTGCTGAAAATGGAACCGGGGGTGGATGTGGTGACCACCGGGCCCAACAGTGTGCATCCCATGATACGGGGACTGTTCGGGGAACGCGTGCTGGTGCTGGTGGACGGTATCCGGCTTTCCGAGCAGCGTCCCGGCGGGAACCACGCGTTCTCGCTGGACGCGGCGCAAATTGAACGGGTGGAGATTGTGCGCGGACCGGCGTCGGTCCTGTATGGTTCAGACGCGATCGGCGGCGTGGTCAACTTCATTACACGACGGGCGGATACCCAAACCGGCCCCGAAGCGCGCTTCAGCGGCAACACCGATGTGCGCTATCAGAGCAACGGCGAGGGCTGGAAGGGCGCCGGGCACATGCGCCTCGGGAAAGACCGGTACAATGGCTACCTGGGAGGCGTCTATACGGATACCGCGGACATGGAAAACCGCGACGGGAAAATTAACAACAGCGCTTACGACGGCTACACCCTGTGGGGCGGCGGAAATTATATCGGGGAAACCTGGCGCGCCTTTGCGGACTATTCATACATGAATGCGGATATCGGCGTCCCAAGTCCCGAGATATTCGCCGAGGACCTCTTCAAGCGCGAAAAGCATCAACGCCTGGCCCTGCGACTCGACCAGGAAGACATCGCGGAAACGACCGGCCGGATGAGTGTCGACTTCGGATGGCAGCGGCATAACCGTCACCGCTATCGCCGGAAAGTGGCGGAAATCCCGCCGGCGCTGGCGGGGGACCTGGAAATCAATATCTGGCTGGATATCGACACCTATACGCTGAAGCCGCAGTGGGTGTTCATGCCCAATGACGCCCATCGTGCTACGGTTGGAATTGACACATTCTATGAAAAGGCCACGTCGGACCGGACCCTGCGTGACAGCGATTCCGCCTGGGTGAATCCGGCGTTTGACAAGGTCCCGCCCATCCCCGATTCCAGTCGCGTAGGCGTCGGCGTATTTGCGCAGGATGAAGTCTTCCTCGGCGACCGATGGGTCTTTACGCCCGGCCTGCGCGCGGATTGGATACGGTCGCAGACTGACGGCGATGCGCGCCATCAGATTGCGGATGACACGTCTTCCGAGAACAGCGCCCTCAGTGGCAATGTCGGGTTGCTCTACAAGATCAACAACGAACTCAATGTATACGGCAACATCGGACGCGCCTTCCGCGCGCCCACCCTGCTCGAACTTTACTTCTTTGGTCCGCACGATGTGGCCAATGATGTCGGGGACCCGGATTTGAAGCCCGAGACAAGCTGGAACTTCGACCTGGGAATAAAGGCAAGGACCGATCGCCTCCAGGGCATGGTCAGCGCGTTCTATACGATTATCGACGATTATATCGTGAAGGAAAAACAGGAGAACGGGGATTATATGTATAAGAATTATGCCCAGGTGTACCTGTACGGTGGAGAGGCCGGCCTGGATTATGAACTGGGCGGCGGCGTGTCGGTCTTTGCGTCCCTCTCCTGTGTGTACGGGAAAAATGACAAGACCGATGACTATTTGCCGTCCATCCCCCCGCTCAAGGCGCACTATGGCCTGCGCTACGACTTGGCGCTGGGCGACAGGTCCGACCTGTGGCTGGAGGTATCCGGCGTAACGGCCGCCGATCAGGATAAGACCGATCCCCGGGAACGGGAAACAGACGGCTATACCCTGGGCCATGTGCGCATGGGATTGGATGTGGGGGCAACCTGGAGCCTTATGGCGGCTGTCGAGAATGTCACGGATGAGCTGTATCAGGATCACCTCTCCATGGCCTGGCAGGAGTTCGGCATGAATGATCAGCCCGGACGCAATGTCAAACTGCTGCTCAAGGCGGCGTTCTAATGGATGGAAATAAATGATGAAATGTGCCGCATGATGTGCATAATGCCGAATCAGAATGGATGATAACCGATGAACCGACAAGAACTATATGGCGAGATGGAGGCAGGCAGGTGAACGGAGTCAATCAATACCCCCGATGGCTTGGGGTACTCGTCGCAACCGCGGCAACCGGTTTGCTGGTGGCCGGGGTGGCGGCCGCGCAGGCGACCAATGACCTGCCGGATGATGTGCGCGCGCTTGAAGCGCTGGTCGGACAGTGGATGGGGTTGCGCGCAGAGATGGCCACGGAACAAAGGGTGTGGAATCAGCGCCGGGAACAGTGGGCCGCGGAGCTGGCCTTGCTGGAACGGGAAGCGGAAACACTGGGTCGTGAAATCAGTCGCGGCAGCGGCCTGGCGTCTTCGGTGGAACAGGAACACAGGCGCCTGCTGGCCCGCCAGGAAGCGTTGCTGCGGATACAGGACCAACTGCGGCCGGCGCTGGACCGCGCCGAGGCCGAATTGCGGGCCTGGCACGCGCAGATACCCGATCCCCTCGGCGAGGAATTGGCCGATGCGTTCCGTGCGCTTCCCCGGACACAGGCCGAGGCCGACAAGATGCCGTTGACACGCCGCGCGCGCGCAATTGCGGCCCTGTATGCCCGTATCGAGTCGCTGCAGAACACGGTGCATGTGACACAACAAATGCTGGAAACGGCGGGCGGGACGCGACGCCAGGTGGAGGTCCTCTACATTGGATTGTCACGCGGGTTTGCGGTTACCCCAGACAATGCGTGGGCCGCGGTGGGCGTGCCCGGCGATAACGGCTGGGCCTGGACCCCTGCCCACGAGGCGGCCCCGGCCATCCGGGCCGCCATCGCCATTGCAAACCGTCAGCAGACCGCGCGCATGGTCACCCTGCCCATGCAGGTGGCCGGGGAGGCGCAGCCATGACCCGTATCATCCCCTTCCCGGTTCTCTGTCTCGTGGTGATGGGCTGTCTGTTCCCGATGGCCCGGGCAGAAAACGCGACCAACAGCAACCCCGCCCTGCCAACGGTCCTGCTGGAAGTGAAGCAGGATATTGAAAAGGATACCGAGGCCCTGAACCGGCTTCGAGAAGAACTGGACGCCCAACGCACACCGCTGGCGGAGCAACTGGACCGATTACGCAGGCAGGTGGCGGAGCAACGCTCGGAAGCCGAACGTATCCAGCGGTTGCGCCGACAGGGCGAGGATGACCGGGCTGCCCTGCAACAGGAAGTGGCCGCGCTTGAAGACGAGAACCGCTTCCTGTTGTCGGTCTTCTCCGAATATGCCCGCGCCATGGAGACCCGTGTCGGGACCGCCGAAAGCGCGCGGCTTTCCGAACGCTTGCGCGCCATCGATGCGTTGCTGGTCGAAGACGATTCGTTTGCGCAGCTCCCGCAGGGCGTCGATGCTTTGTTGCGGTTGTCGGCGCAATGGAACCACGACCGCCTGGGCGGGATGCTCATAGACGGCACGGCGCTGGACCTGGATGGACGAGAGCATACCGGGCGCTTTGCGGTATTCGGTCCGGTGGCCTACTTCGCGGCGGAAACCGGTTCGCTCGCGGGCCTGCCCTTTACGAAGTTTGGAAGCCTGCAGCCATGTATTTATGTACCGCCGGAAGCAGACCGCCGCCGCGCCATCGCCGGGCTTGCGCAGGGACGCGAAGCACAGGTGCCTGTCGATGTGACACGCGGGGATGCCCTCAGGATCACGGAGGCCAGAACAACTTTCATTGAGCACATCCGCAAAGGCGGCTTTGTCATTGTGCCGTTGTTGGCGGTGGGGGGGCTGGCGCTGATACTGATCGTCTGGAAGACGGTTGAACTCTGTCGTATACGTGTCCGGGGCGGCGAAGCCCTGCGCCCGATCATGGACCTGGCGCGCGGGGGGGATGTGGACGGGGCCACCCGCCTGGCTGCCGGCCTGCGCGAACCGCTGGCATCGCTTGTGAACGAGGCCATCATCTACCGGAACGCTTCCCGTGAGCACCTCGAGGAAATCATGCATGAACATGTGCTGGCGTCGCAGCCCCGGATGGAACGGCACCTCGGTACGCTGGCGGTGCTGGGCGGCATCGCGCCGCTGCTCGGGTTGCTGGGTACTGTCACGGGCATGATCCATACCTTCCAGATGGTCACCCTCTTCGGTACCGGCGACGCCAAATTGCTCTCAGGCGGCATTTCAGAGGCCCTGGTGACCACGGAATTCGGACTGGTCATCGCCATTCCCGTGCTGCTGGCGCACGCCTTCCTGGCGCGGCGCGCGCGCGGCATCCTTTCCACCCTCGAACAAACCGCCCTCGGCATGGTCAACGAGCTCAAAGTGAGAGGCCCCAACCCATGACCCCCTGGTGGCAACAAACCCTGGACTACTGGCGGGCGGGCGGCTTGCTGCTGGCGCCCATTGCCCTGGTGAGCTGGGGCATATGGCTATACTTCCTCCGTATGCGCGCCCA
>RZZM01000025.1 GCA_009929845.1 Spartobacteria bacterium | reverse complement strand
TCTACTCGCAAACCAGAACATGCCCTCTCAAATGACCAGCCTGCTCAACTGCATCAATGATTCTCCGACCAAGCTGCCGCCAGAAGTGAGATGCGCCCTTGGGGACCGGCGGCTTGACGAGGGCTTGACTAGTGGGGGGCGGGTGTTTCATACTCTTAAATTCTGGTAGATGGATTTGTAAATGTGGTAAGGTGCAGTTATGTGGAAGACAGGTCGTTGCTTGGGTGGGCAAGTTTTTTTTTGTATGGTGGCGTGGGGGGTGTGTTGCGCGGATGGGGTGTCGCGGTGCTCTCCGGTGGTGGAGGTCGTTCAACGGGTGGCCCCGGCGGTGGTGAATATCGGCACGGAAAAATTGATCAAGTTGGAGTATGCGGAGCCTGAACGCCGGAAGCGTGGCGAGATGATTGATAAGGTGCTGAAGAATCTGCTGGAAACGTCCACGCCCCCGGGATATCGGCTGAAGCATTCGCTGGGATCGGGCGTTATCATTAACAAGGAGGGGTACATCCTCACCAATTACCACGTCGTCGAGCGCGCCACGCGCATTCATGTTACGTTGATGGACGATACGATGTATGACGCGATCATGGTGGCGGGCGACGAGGCCAGCGACCTGGCCCTGATCAAGATCGAGCCCGACCGGGCGCTGCCGACGGTGGTTTTTGTGCCGGATGCGGAGGCCCCCCTGCTGGGCGAGACGGTTGTGGTCATTGGCAACCCCTACGGGCTGGCGCACACGGTCAGCGCCGGGGTCCTGTCGGCCGCTAACCGGGAGGCGCGCTACGAGGGCGAGGTCATATACAACGACATTCTCCAGACGGACGCCGCGGTGAATCCGGGCAGTTCCGGCGGTCCGCTGCTCAATATCGACGGCCAGGTGATGGGAATCAGCGTGGCGGTCAGCGAAGAGGGGCAGAATATCGGGTTTGCCGCCCCTGCGCGGCGCGTGATGCAACTGCTGGATGCCTGGTGTTCACCGCGTTTTATCCAGAAAAACTGGTTGGGGCTGGAACTGCAGGAACGGAATGACGCGCTGTGGACGACACATATTTATTCGAACAGTCCGGCGGCGATGATGGGTATCAAGGTCAATGACCAGATTCATACGATCAATGATGAACCGCTGAGCTCTGTCCGGCAGTATGGCGAGTGGCTGATGCAGGGCAGCAACAATGCCCCGGTCCGGATCGGATTCCTGCGGGACGAGGAGGTCATTGAGCGGCAGGGGCATGTACAGGCGGCGCCCCGTATGGACCCGCGCCCGGTGGCCGAAAAACAGTTGGGACTGGCGCTTGCGGATCCGTTGTCGTTGCCCTATCGTACGTCGGCGTATTACCTGAAAGGGATTCCGATTGTCGCGGTGGTCCCGGGCGGCGTGGCGGACCGGGAAGGGATCCGCGCGGAGCAGTGGTTGAGCCGTATCAACGATATGGACTTGCAAACGCTGGAAGATGCAGGGTTTGCCCTGTACCGGGTGGCGCCGGGCGACACGGTGACGCTGGTTATTGTTGATGTTCGCGATATGGGTGGTTATGCTGTGGCCCATAGTGATGTGCATGAAGTGACAGCGGAATAGAATTTGGCAGTAGCGTATGATGATACATGTGGAGCATTTGACAAAGCGGTTTTCGCGCAATGTGGCAGTGGACGACGTTTCGTTCCAGGTCACCCGCGGTGAAATCGTCGGGTTCCTGGGGCCGAACGGCGCGGGCAAGACGACGACCATGCGCATTCTGAGCGGGTACATGCCGGCTACGGGCGGGGTGGTCGAGATCGGGGGGCGGAATGTCTTTGATGAATCGCTGGAAGTCCGTAAACGCATCGGGTACATGCCGGAGAACGTCCCGCTGTATCCGGAGTTGCGCGTGAATGAGTATTTGCGCTACCGGGCGAGGCTCAAGGGGGTGCCGCGTCGGCAGTGCCGAAAACGGGTGGACCTGGCGCGCGAGCAGTGCGGGCTGAAGGATGAGGGGCGGCGGATCATCGGGCAGCTTTCAAAAGGCTACCGGCAGCGGGTGGGGCTGGCCGACGCGCTGGTGCATGATCCGGAGCTGCTCATTCTCGATGAACCGACCATTGGCCTGGACCCCGAACAAATCCGGCAGGTCCGCGAACTCATCAGGACACTGGCCGAGCAGCATACCATCATCCTTTCGACGCATATCCTGCCGGAAGTGGAGATGACCTGCCAGCGCGTGCTGATCATCAACAAAGGGCGCATCATCGCCTCGGATTCGCCAGCCAACCTCAGCGACCTCATGCGTGGCGGCACACGGGTGGTGATTGAGGTGCACGCGCCGCATGAAGAGGTGTTTGAACAGTTGCACACCCTGCCGCATGTGCAGCGGGTGACCTATGTCCTGCAGGATGTGTGGAATCGTTATGATATCGAATGCGGCAAGGACATTGATTTGCGCCAGAATGTATTTGAGCTGGTCGTCCGGCGGGGCTGGAAGCTGCGCGAACTGAAAATGGAAAAGAGCAGCCTGGAAGAGGTTTTTGTGACCCTCATCCGGGACCGGGACCGCCAGACGGCCCGGGAGACGCGGTCCGCCGCTGGCGTCGGCAGATAAAGGAATCTACAGCATGAATGCATTTTTTATAATCTGGCGCAGGGAAATGAGTAGCACGTTTCTTTCGCTGATTGCCTATCTTACCGGGATGTTTTTCCTGTTCATCATGGGCTACAGCTTCTGGATGCTGACCACGCTGCTGGCCCGCGGGGAGGCGGGCAATACAGTGATGGACAAGGTGTTCGGATCGATTTTTTTCTGGCTGGCCATGTTGATCATCGTGCCGGCGAGTACCATGCGCCTGTTTGCCGAGGAAATGCGGTCGGGGACAATTGAAACCCTGATGACGGCGCCGGTCAGCGACGCGGCGGTAGTGCTGGCCAAGTATGCGTCGGCGCTCTCGTTTTTTGTGGTCATGTGGATACCGACGGTCGCCTACGCCTATGTGCTGCGCGTATTTGATCCGCTGATGTCCGTTGACTACGGTCCGATGCTGAGCGGCTACCTGGGGACGCTGCTGGTGGGCGCCTTTTATTTGTCGGTGGGCCTGTTGGCCTCCTCGCTGACTCGTTACCAACTCGTCGCGCTGATCATCACCTTTGCCCTGATGTGCGTGGCGTTCCTGGCCGGCTTCATTCCGTACCTGTCCTCCAATCCGATGGTCCGTAACGTGGGCAGTTATTTTTCATCCGCCATGCATATGTTGGAATTCGCACGCGGCAAGGTGGATACGCGGCCCGTTGTGCTCTACCTGACCGGCACTGTTTTCATGTTGTTCGCCACGCTCAAAGTGGTAGAATCCCGTCGTTGGAGATAATCCCGCTTTATGAAAGATGCATCCCCTGTAAAAACCACCATCCGGCAGCGGCAGCGGCGAAAGCTGTTGTTCGGACTGAACACGATCACCAGTTTGCTGTTGCTCTTGGCGCTCCTGGCCATGGTCAATTACCTTTCCTACCGGCACTTCAAGCGCGGGGACTGGAGCCGAACCAAGTATTACTGCCTCTCGGACAAGAGCGTGAACCTGCTGGCTGACCTGACGAATACGGTGGATGTCATCGTCTTTTTCCAGTCCGACCAGGAGGTGTATGAGGATATCGAGAAACTCCTCAAGGAATACGAGAGCGCTTCGCGGCGCATTCATGTAGAGTGGGTGGACCCGGATCGGGATATAGCGCGCACGGAATCCCTTGCGGCGCAATACGATGTGGACCGCGCCAATGTGGTGGTGTTTGATTGCAATGGCCGGAGCAAGTATGTGACGGAGGCGGACATCGTCGAATTTGATTACGCGCCAATGCAGTACGGCCAGCGTCCGGCCAAGGTGGCCTTCAAGGGGGAGAACGCCTTTTCATCGGCCATCCAGAGCATCACACAGGCCCGGAAGCCCGTGGTGTATTTCCTGCAGGGGCATGGGGAAGGCGATATGAATGATCCGGATCGGCGGACCGGATTTTCGCGGCTGGCCCGCGAGATTCACCGGGACAATATTGACAGCAAACTACTGGATTTCGGCAAAACGCATACCGTTCCCGAGGACTGCGATCTGCTGATTATTCTTGGACCCGAAAAGGCCATTTCCGGGCCGGAGATTGATTTGATTGAGGACTACCTGAATAAAAACGGGCGGTTGCTGCTGTTGCTGGATGCCTTCACGGAAACAGGTATTGAAGAGCTGCTGCACACATGGGGCGTGCAGGTTTCCAACGATCTGGTCGTGGACGGCAGCCGCACCTTGACCGGCCGCGAGTTGTTTGTGAGTGATTATGGAAACCATCCCGTGGTGGCCGGGATGAACGGCATTACCTCCATTTTCTACCTGCCGCGTTCCGTGGAACCGGTGTCCGGTGTCCCGGATGAAAACGCCGACAGGCCCAGCGTGGTAGCGCTGGCGTACTCCTCAATGGCTGGCTGGGCGGAATCTGATCTGGACGCCGCGGTCGCGGAGTTTGACATGCATGCCGACCGGCCGGGGCCGGTAGCCATCGCGGTGGCCGTTGAAAAAGGTCCGGTGCCCGGCATTGACGTGCGCATCCGGCCCACGCGCATGGTGATTTTCGGCGATTCTGATTTTGTTTCCAACGGCGCGCTGGCGGGTGGCGGCATGGACCTGTTTATGAGTTCGTTGAACTGGCTGCTGGAGCGGGACGAAGCCATAGGCCTTGCGCCCCGTCCCTTTGAAACCAGCCAGCTCATGATCGACCGGCGGCAGCTCCAGGTGCTGTTCGGGATGGTCGTTATCGGGCTGCCCCTGGCCCCGGCCTTGCTGGGACTGTTGGTCTGGGCCAGAAGGAGAGGGTAAGCCATGAAGGCGCGGACTACGTTACTCCTGCTGCTTGCTGTGCTTGTGCTGGGCAGTTTCATTCTCCTTTTTGAGCGGCGGGGGGATTCGACAGACCAACGAATCGAGCAGGCCCGCAAGGCTATCCGGCTGAATGTCGATCACGTCAGGGGATTTTCCCTGCAACGGGGCGCACTGACGGTGCAGGCCGAGCGGAAGAATGACCAGTGGATGATGCAGGCGCCCATTGAGGCGCGCGCCGACAACGGGGTGATCGAGCGGATGTTGCACGCCCTCGCGCGTATGCAGAAGGGCGAGGTCATTACCGCGCGTGACCGGGCGGCGCGTGGCATGACCCTGATTGACTACGCCCTGGATAATCCCCAGATACGAATGGATTTGCGGATGGAAAACGGGAATATGCGGTTGTTGGTCGGACGCAAGTCGCCCCTCGAAAACAGTGTGTATGTGATGGTCGAGGGCAGTGATCATATTTTGGCCGTGGATGTGGCGTTGCTGGATATCATTCCTGCGTCGACCGATGACTTGCGTGATCGCGCCCTGTTCCCCGGCGCGCATCGGCATATCCGCCGCCTTGGAATACGGCGGACGGACGGCTATCTGCAACTGGCCCGGGATGACCGCGGGAAATGGTCCATTCAGCAACCCTTTGTGGCGCGCGCCAATCAGAAGGCGGTGCATGAGCTTGTCGATGTCTTGCTGCGCATGCGCGTGCAGCGTTTTATTGGCGACCAGGTCACAGCGCCGGAGGCCTTTGGCATGGCCGATGCCGCCGTGCAGTTGTCAGTCTGGGCCAACGGGGACGAAGTCGGCCGGACGCTGACGTTGGGCCATCCTGCGCCGGACGCCCCCGACGGCATCTACGCGAAATGGAACGACCGTGACGCGCCATGTATCATTCCCGCCGCCATCACCAATCTTGCGCAGGTGAAAGTGGACGCCCTGCGCGATCCGCATCTGCTGGCCATGACGCCCTCCGAAATTACGGACGTGCGGATCAGCCGGGATGGCCAGCGCCTTTCCCTGCATAAGTCGCCAGAGGAAGGGTGGGTGCTGACAGAACCAGTCCATGAACGCGCCGACAGGGGGCGTATTGAAGGCCTGTTGTATGCATGGACCTCCGCGCAGGTTACTTTTTTCATCCCGGCGGGGATGACCAACGAGTTGCAGGAGCTGACCGACAAGCCCTGGGATATCACGTTGCTCATCGATACCACCAACCGGCCGGAGCGAAAATTGACTTCCGAAGCCACACGGGCTGATTTGCGGGTTGGCAAGATAGGCGCTGATCTGCGCACGGTGATGGTCTCGCTTGCGCCTGAAGGCGTGACGTGCATGGTCGATGGCGCGCCGATGGATTACCTGTCGCTGGACCCGTTGTTTTACCGGTCGCGCCGTGTGTTGAATCTGGATGAAACAGAAATCCGCCGTGTAACCCTTAAGTGTGGCGACCGGGAACAGACGGTTGCGCGCGCAGATGCCGACAGCCCGTTTGTCGCCGCGGACCCGGCGATTGAGGTGGATGTAAACGTGGTGGAGGCGATCATCCGCATCGGCAGTCGTCTGGACGCCTCCAGTTTTGTGATCAAGGATCCGCGCGATCTGACCATTTTCGGCTTGGATGAGCCACGCGTCACCCTGACCTTCGGCCTGCGCGGCGGCGCGGGCATCAGCAAGGCTATTTTGATAGGGAACGACTCATATGGCGGGGAGGTATATGCCATGGTGCGGGGGCAGGATGTTGTTTTCAAGCTGGATAAGAGCATCGAGAAAGTCCTGACCCGAGATGTACTCGACCCACAGGCGCCGGAGGAAGAAAAACACATTGAGCCCCCTTCAGAAACGATCAGTGCCCATTGAAAATAAAGAAAGGCGGCCTTTGTCTGGCGGGAAGAAACCCCGCGGATGCCTGCTGTCTTTCCTGCTGTACAGCCTGCGTTTTGTCCTGATCCTCATTGCCTTGCTGGTGGCCTTTGCCCTTTTTATCAGCTTGTACGGGGTGCCGGGCGCCTGGACGAGTCGGTTTACCACATGGTGCGGCACGCAGGGCGTGCATCTGGAGATCGCTCGGGTGCGGTGGGATTTGCTCGATGGCATCATGCTTGAGCAGGTCGTCTTGTTTGAGAAACCCTCTTCGGAAATACCCCTGTTTTCCGCCCGGCGCGTGACGTTGGAGTTCAGTCCGGTGGATTGGTGGTATGACCGGCCCTTTATTCGCTCGGTCACGCTGTCGGCCGGGGAACTGGTCGTCCAGACAACCGAGACCCCGCAGGCGCCCGCCAATCCGGAGAGCATTGTAATCAACGCAATCAACGGGCGCGCTGTTGTCCATCCGGATCGACTGGTGGTTGAAGAGGTGTACGGGAATATCGCCGGTCTGGTGGTTTCAGGAACCGGGGTGATACACACCCCGCCGCTTCCGGCTGGCACAACATTTGGGCAGGCCATGATGGACCTCTATGGACTGGAACCTGCGGAGGAACGTCCGCTCTGGATGCAGTTGATTGCCGAAGAGATCAATGCCCTGTACCTGCCGCAAATGCCGCGCGCCTCTTTGTCTTTCGTGATCCATCCACTCGACAGGACCATGAACCGGATAGACCTGTCCGCAACCGGGGGGAAGGTGCAGTGCCGGGGGGCCACCCTGGATTCCTGGCAGCTCAAAGGGGCGTTCTTGGCGAGCCGCCTAAATTTAACCGACCTGTATGTGGTCCAGGGTGAACGGCATTTCCAGTGCCGGGGAGAATTGGATGTGATGGAGCAAACCGTGGAGATGAAAACAGAGTCGAATCTTCCCTTTGACACCTTGTTGTCCATGATGCCGACCTCCTGGCAGGCGCGTGTCCATTCCGTGGTCCGGCATCCGGCGGGCCTTCTGGAATTTGATGTTTTCGTGGGGCCGGCCCCGCTGGCCAACCTGCTGCGCAAAGCGGGTGGATCGTGTTACTTCCGGCAGGCCGATATCGCGGATGTCTGGGTGGATGAAGCCGACATTTCGGTGCTGATCGAAGATGGCGTCTGTGCCATCCGCCGCCTGGATCTTGTTGTGGGGAGCAATGACTTCCGGGGCCCTGTCTCCATGTCGGGGACCTACAATTTCAATACGCGCGTACTCTATGGCGACGCGGAATCCGATATGGACCCGCGCGCCTTTATCGCGGTGCTCCCCCCTGGCGCCCTGAAGGAAGTGAATGCCCTGCAGTTTACCAACGGTCATCCGCATGGACGGTATCATTTCTATGGGAGCCTTGATGAGCCGGATGCGTTCACGGTCAAGGGCATGGCGTCCGGCACGAATTTCATCTACTGGGGAACCGATATCACTTCCTGTCAAATCGGGTTTTCCATGAGTAATGAAACTCTCATCCTTGATCCCTTGACTGTTTCCCGTGGGACCAATGAATACGGCGAAGGGAGTGTGGCGATTTATTTTGACCGGGACATAGTGGACGTCAAGGCCAGTAGTTCCATCAACCCCAAGGCCCTGGCCCCCATCATCAGTCATGTGGTGGATGAATTCCTCGAGATGTTCTCCTTTGACGGAAACACACATATTGAGATGGACGGCCAGATTGATTACGGGGACATGACCAACATGGATTTTGCCGCCAGCGTGTCGGCCGAAGGGATGGGGCTGGAGTGGTTCCACAGCGACACCTGCGCCTTTCGTTTTCTCGGTAAGGGCAATGAGCTGGCCATTGAGGATATCACAGGCACCATGTATGGCGGCGCCTTCCAGGGCGGGATCACCTTCTGGTACTGGCCCACCAACGAACACATGTTTTACGCAGTGACGGGCTCCTGCAAACGTGTGGATTTCAAGGAGGTTGCTCTGGCTGTCAGTGATGTGGAGGACGCGACGCCCTACGAGGGGCAGTTGACCGCCAATGTCGCACTCCAGGGGTTCTGCGGGGAAGGACAGGGGCACACCGCCACCGGCACGGGCAGTGTACTCGTCGCCCGCGGCAAGTTGTTTTCCATCCCTTTGCTGGGCCCTGTGTCACGCTTCCTTTCAAAGGTGCGCCCCGGCTTCGGTTTCGCCTCGCAAACCGATTTTACTGCGGATTTTTCCATTGCCGATGCGCGGGTTCATTCTGAAAACGCGAAGCTCAGGGGGAATATCATCAGCCTGACCGCGCGAGGCGATTACTACTTTGATGAAACACTCGACATCACCATGCGGGCCAATTTCATGCGCGGCGGCCCGATTGCCAAGCTGGTGAATTTTGTGACCTATCCCCTGACCAAGGTGTTTTTTGAATTTCATCTGGGAGGACACCTGGATGACCCCAACTGGCGCCCCCAGAACCTGCCGAAAGAACTTTACCTGCAGTTTGACTGACGGGCAGATCGGTGACACCCGCAATCCGGAAACCTCAGGGCGGAGGTCGGTAGTCGGAGATCCGAGGTCGGTGTACTCGGTCAAAAAGTATGCCGGGTTTTATACTTGGCACTGGTCCTTTGCAGGGACACTTGTTAGGTTGCGTGCGAGATGACGGATACGTGGTACATAGTGACGGTGCAGCCGGGCTCGTATGACCTGGACGAGTTGGCGGATTGGTTCAGAAAGGCCGCCGGGCACGAACCGGTCGAGGTGAGCCGCCCGAAGGGCGGTGGTGCCTGGATCGAGGTTTATTTTGAGCGGGACATCGAGGCACAAATCTGTGCCCGTGCCCTGGACCTGGCGTTTCCCGGTATTGTCCGGGCAGTCCGTTCCTGCAGGGAAAAGGACTGGCAGACCTTCTGGCGCGCCCACTTCAAACGCAGGCAGGTAGGCGCGGCCCTCGAATTGATTCCCGTGTGGGACGAGCGGCCGGAAGCGGCGCCCGATCGGCACGCCATCCTGATTGATCCGGGGTTGAGTTTTGGAACGGGCGACCACTTTACCACGCGCTTTTGCCTGGAAATGCTGGATGAACTGTTTGCCCGGCAGGTTCCGGAATCGATGCTTGATGTGGGCACGGGCAGCGGCATCCTGTCCATTGCCGCGGCCAAATTAGGATGTCCTCGTGTGGATGCCGTGGATAACGACGAATACAGCCTCGCGCAGGCGGCTGAAAACCTGAAGCTCAACCGGGTGGACACCGTAGTGACGCTCGCTCCCCACGACATCACCCAGGGGCCCCCCGAGGGCGTGTATCCGTTTGTCTGCGCCAATATTTACGGGAAGCTGCTTATCCGCGTAGCCCATCATCTGGTGGCCACCTGCCGGGGCTACCTGGTGCTTTCCGGCATATTGCAGCGCGAAGAAGAACAGGTGGCCCAGGCCTTCCTGGCACAGGGCGGACGCGAAATCGTCCGGGATGGCGGCGGGGAGTGGACCGGGCTGGTCTTTGATTTTAAATCATAGTACGAACCCGCCCCATTTTGGGCAGTGAAACCCAATATTTTCTGATAATGAAGATTCTTTGCGTACGATTTATGGGACAAAACTTCTATAGATGGTCACGAGACCATATGATAGACCTAGGATGAAACTAAAAAATATATGTTACATAACAAATTGAATGTCAATGTGTTATATAAATACGATTATAATAAACAAAAAAATAGTATTTGACAAAATTAAATATTATACATATATAGGCATAATTATTGGGAACGAAACCAATAATAACAGAAATTGTCGTATGATGAAGATGCAGGATTGGTGATAGCGGCGGTTAGAATGGTGGATGATGAAGGTATGTGTCGAATGAGGAGATAGGCTATGAAAGAGAATAAGACCAACATGGTGGTGGCTATTGTTGTTTTCATGATCGGCTTAATAGGGCTGACTGTATGTTCGACGATGGCGGATGCGGCGGTAACTGTCAGTGGGAATCAGATTCTTGTGGATGGCGTACCCTTCACGATTAAAGGGGTGGGGTATTCTCCTGTTCCAATCGGAACGGATATGATGACTGATCCACCGTATGGGGACTATTTCACGATTGAATATAAGGATATTTACGGACGGGATCTGGCGCTTATGCGCCAGATGGGCGTTAATACCATCCGTTTGTGGGCTTGGCGCGCGGGATTGGACCATTCTGATTTTCTGGATGCGGCCTATAATGGTGGCGTAGATCCCATTTATGTAATCATCCCCGGTGAGATTCATGGCGATATTACCGATTCCCTGGTGTGTGATGCCGCGTTGGTTCGTTTTCAAGCGCTGGTCGCTGAAAACAAGGATCACCCGGCTGTTTTGATGTGGGCGATCGGGAATGAGCTGAATCATGAAGTGGGCTATGGCAATCCTGTTCTTTACGAAGACGGCTTTAACTATCTGTTCCCCCTGGTTAACCAGATGGCGCAGGCCGCCCATGCGGAAGAAGGGGCGTCTTTTCACCCGGTGATTATGCCGTTGGCGGATATCGATGTGATCGACCTTATCATTGCATATGAAGACCTTGTGCCGGATTTGGATGTCTGGGGTATTCAGCCCTATCGAGGCACATCCTTTGGTTCCTTGTTTATTGAATATGCGGCAAACAGTGTGAAGCCTTTGGTGTTAACTGAGTTTGGTATGGACGCCTATGATCATGGGGGTGGTGATGAGTTTGATTTTCTGGGTAGCCCTGTGCACGCGAATACGGTTGAAGGACTATGGAACGAGATGGCGGCCAACAGTACGGTGGTGGCCGGTGGTTGCGTAATGGAGTACTGTGATGAATGGTGGGCGGGTGCGCGCAAGGTTGGCTTTGAAGGCCTTGATTGTCCTGATGATGCCCCGGAAGCGCATGGAACCTGTGGATGGCCAAACAATGCGTTTCCTGATCAGTATGTGGATGAAGAATGGTTCGGGATTATGCGGGTAGTGGATAACGGAGATGGCGCCGACCTCATGGAGCCTCGTGCGGTTTACAGCCGGTTACGTGATTTGTGGAGCACGGGTGCGCTACGTTGTGATTTTCGCAGTGAAGTACGAGAAGGAACAGATCCCTTGGAAGTGGTTTTTACCGCCTATAGCATGGGTGATGATGTTTCTGATATCTATTATGAATGGGATTTTAATAATGACGGCACGGTTGACCTGGCCGGCCTGGGGCTGGCTGTGGTTACGAATATCTACAGCAGTGAAGCAGATTACTCTGTTTCGCTGGTGGTGGAAAATGGGAGTTCAGAAACGGCGACATCAACAAAGGCCGATTACATTCAGGTTCGTCCTGAACGCCTGACATCCACCATAACCGCAAACCGGGACACGGTGGTTCCCGGAGGAATGATGACCTATACGCTGACGATCTCCTGCGGCGCACAGGCGCTCAACAATGTTGTGGTAACGGCAACGTATCCGGAACGGTTCAATGCACTCGACGCCGTTCCGCCCGCTGATGCGGGAACGCGCAGTGTCTGGTCACTGGGCACGCTGAGTGCCCATGAAGAGGTGGTCATTACAGTTGAAGGGCGTGTGGCAATTGGCGGGCAGGAACTGCAGGATTTGGTTAACACTATTACTGTAACGGCAGATGGCGCCGCCGCCGTGACGGTTAAGCTGAGCACCGCGCTTGTACCTGAAGAGGAATTGGCGCAGGGATTTATTGAGGTTCAGGATGGCTATTTTGTGGATGCGGCTACCGGGGAAGCTTGGCTTCCGCATGGGATGGCCTATCAGACATGGAACCGTCCGTTGGGGGTTTGGCAGACGCATGAACAGTTAGAATACGATTTGGATGAGATGGTCAAGATGGGCTGCAACAGTCTGCGGGTGGACTTTGTCTGGCAGCACATCGAGCAAACGAACGATGTATTCTCGTGGGAAAACTATGATTTCCTGGTGCAGGCCTGTGAAGACCGGGATATTCGTTTGTTTGCATTGCTGGGGTACCAGTGGCCGCCAAGTTGGTTTCCTGAAGAATGGATGACGCAGCATCCTCCGGGAAAAGATTCTGAAGGGATCATGCATACCAATCGTTGGCCGTCTGACATTATTAATTATGAACATCCGCTGGCGCGTGCAGAATATGCGGAGTGGATTGCCACAGCAGCGGAACGATACAAGGACAGCAAGGCGATTGCCGGGTGGATCGTCGGTAATGAATATGGCTACCTGGGGCTGTGGAGTCTGAAGTATGACGGCTACGATCCCTGGTGCGAACAGGCGTTTCGGGACTGGTGCGAAGCGCAATACACAGACATTGCCACCGTGAATGCAAACTGGGGAACGTCCTACAATGATTTTGATGAGATTGTGTTGTCCGATGAGTATGCGTGGAAGGGGCCAATGGGTGCGTTGTGGTCGGATATGGTGCAGTGGCACGAGGATTCAATCGCGTCGTTTACCGCGACGGGCGCGGTGGCCTGTAAGACGGCGGATACCAATCATCTGATCGGATACTCCACGGTGGGGATGCAGTGGGGGGAAGAAGATTGGCGTTATCATGCCGAAGATCGCGGCAAGATAACCGCGTTCAGTGAAGCGGCCGGTGCCCGGGTTGATTTTTTTGCAGTCAATAATTATCCATGGGGCATGGATGGTCATGGGACCAAGAATGGTCACTGGGGCGTTTCCTATACGAAGAAGACCGCCAACGTTCCGGTCATCTACAGTGAGACCGGCTTTACCAGTTCTGAAATTCTGTTTCCGGGGGTCGATGAATATCGCCAGGGTATCCTGATCCGTAATTCGCTGTGGGAGGGGTTGGAAGCCGGGGCCTGTGGGACCCATATCTTTACCTGGCAGGATCGGCCCTATATGACCGATCGCGAAAAAGGCTTTGGGATTGTCTATGCCGACCGGCGCATTAAACCCGCCTTCTGGGAATGTCGTAAGGCCTACAACATGATGGATCAGGTTAAACTTGATGATCTGCTGATGGGCTCTGAAGACGCCCGACCGGATGTGGCTTATCTGTGGCTGGATTCCGCCGATTCACAATACTGCCGTTATGAAAATGAAATGCAGCAGGAAGCCGACGCGTTGGAGCGCCTGGGCTATGAACCGAATTTTATCTTGAGTCTTGAGGAATTGGCTTCTGGCGCCTACACCAACTATGGCGTGTTGATTCTTCCGCGTAATATGCGCCTGGACCCGATTGTTCCGGGCACATCACTGAGTGTGGCGGATTATCTGCGTACCGTAGTGATCTCTGCCGGCGTCAATGTGCTGGCCGTAGCCGATTTGCCGGGGCAGCAGGATCGCTGGGGCAAACCTCGCCCGGACATGGTGGCGGAACTGGATGCGTTATTTGGAATTGATGCCTCAGACGTGGGGGGGATCCAGCCCAACGGAACCATGGAAGACAGTATCTATTGGGACTATTTTCATGCCATCGATGTACGCTATAACACATCGGCGCCGACATCTCTTCGGAACTTCGCGTATACACCTAGTGTGTGGAAATTCAATGACCGGATTAAAGTAACGGACGGCACCCTCTGGGCGGAAATGAATACCCCGCGTAACCTGGGCTTTGAACGGGTCAATGAGGCGGGTTGGGCCAGTGGATGGATGAAGTGGGGGCAGAATGTCGCACTGCGTACTGGATGGAACTGGGAATACCAGGGAAGCAATCTTGTCCATATCTGGGATGAAAAAGCGGGCATCTACCAGGATCTGGATGATGTAATTCCCGGTGAGCGGTATTCGTTTGGTGCGTATCTGCGCAACAATGCGGATGACCCGCTGTTAAATGGATCCTATGGGGTGGTTGTCATGGAATGGTATGACACCAATGACACATTACTGGCTTCTGTAGAGAGTGATCATCTGACGGCCCCGAACAGTGCCTGGGATTTTTTTTGTATTACCTCGGTTTGCCCGGCAAATGCCGATATGCTGCGTACCATAGTGAAGCTGGAATGTGACAATGGCGCGGCAAGCGGTCCGATTCATATTGATGGGGATATGTGGGTGCCGGCTGTCGTCGCGAAAGATCACGGGGTCGGGAAAGCGGTCATCGTGCTGCACTCGCTTGAATGTATAACAGACATTGATGATGATGGGCAGCCTGAGCGTGATCCATGGGAATGGCGTTCCCGTATATTGGCCGGTATTATCCGTGACTATTTTGGATTTGAACCACGGGTGCAGGTGTTGGGGGACAACAGTTGGCTATGCCTGCCGGAGTACCGGACGTGCGCGGACGGTTCCACACTCTGGCAGATCAAAAACTATATGTATGACTGGGAAGATCCAGCAGCGGTTAAGGGTGGTGAGCCCATGACGTTCATCCTGCAAAGCGATATGTTTGCGGGAAAGACGATCAAGGCGTTTTACCAGGGACAAATCCTGGAGCAGAACAGCGACGGAACTATTGAGTTGACTCTTGATCCCGACGGCATGGAAATGCTGCATGTCTATGATGCCGGGGGTGTTCCTGCGATTGATCACGACGGTATGGCTGTTTACAGTTATGGGGGGGCATCTCAGGATGTGAATGCCTCTCAATATGCCGTGCTGGATGATGGCGCTACACTACGCATGTGGGGTAACAACTGGAAAGCCATTGCCGTCAATTATACAGTGACGGCTGACACCATGTTGGCATTTGATTTCAGGGCGACCGGCGCCCAGGGTGAGATCAATGGTATTGGTCTGGATAATGATCTGGGGTTGTCAGATGCGCGCTTGTTCCAGGTATGGGGAACACAAACCTGGGGCTTGCAGCCTTACCATACGTATAGTGGTAGCGACTGGGTGCACTATGAAATTCCGGTGGGTGATTTTTATACCGGATTTATGACGTATCTGATGTATGCCAACGATGCTGATGCCGGGCAGGCGACCGATTGTGAATTCAGCAATGTGGTGATTTATGAAGCGGGCGCCGCAGGAGAACCGGTGAATATGCAAGTCGTCCAAATCGTCGATGCCCCATCCGTGGTACACCCGAACGGTGGGGGTAAAGAATTCCTGAAACGTGCCGGTGAAGAAGAAGTCACCAATCCAATGAATATTCAGTATGATTGTATGGATCGTATTGATTTGACGCTCAATGTGGCCTTCATGGAAGCGGGCGATAATGGTGATGGCCAATACCATGAAATCTATCAGCAGCTTTCCGCGCCGGTAATCGGCAGCGGGCAGTATTCCAACTTCTGGATGTGGATACCGGATTCAAACCTGAATGATCCGGATTACCTCTCCACCGCAGAAGGCGGTCAGTATCAGTTTGTGGCATGGTTGGAAGACGGGGCCGGTAATGTCATTGCCGAATCCGAGCCGCAGGCCACGCAACTTAAGTGGGGGTTGAAACCCACGTCTGTACTCCCGACAGTGATGAATCCAGGGGACCAGGTGGAAATTGATATTAAATGGGAAGACCTGAATGAATACCTGTCATGGGAAGTCACACCTTTGGCCCGCAATGATTCCTTCCCGAATCGCGTGGCCATCTATCGTTCACGCAAAACAGAGGATATGTACCCTGGGCACTATGATGCGGTCAATGCCGTGGCCGACTGGCTGGAAACATTGGGCTATTCTCATGGTAACCCGTTGGACTTGCTCTTTGATAATGTGCAGGTAGTGGAATGTGATAATGGTGGTGTAGTATGGGATTACGATTATGGTGATCCTGTATCGGTATGGATGTTGAATGAAGCATCTGGATCGTATGCATATAACAGTGGCAACCTGGAATCCTCATTCGGTATCAGCAGTAGCGGTGAACACACCCTGTACGGCGTGAGCGCCAGCAGTGGTGGCGGGGCTACGCCTAAAGCGCTCATTTACTATGCCACCGGAAAAGATCCAGCCAATGCCCTGGTGCAGTTGTGTCAGGATTCTCCCCGGATATTTCCGAACACATGCCAAACAGGCGTTAAGGTTTATATCCGGGAACAAACGGCTGTTCGTGGCACAGCGTATTGCACCTCAGCTCGTGATGTGCTGGAGCAGGGGGGGAGTACGGGTAATGGCATCTATCAGATTGATCCGGATGGCGATGGCCTTAATCCAATCTCCATTGAATGCAATATGATGCTAGCTGGTGGTGGATGGACCTTGTTGACCGATACGATTGCCGCGACCGTTTTAAATACGAGGCCTGGTTCTGTCAGGGAATATCTCTATGTCTACAATGGTAAATGGTATCGCTCGCCGACGTCCACATTAGTGTGGAGCTGGAGCAGTGGTCAGGATCTTCCGGGGACATGGTTCTATGATAACCATATCGGAACATTAGTGGGTGACGCGGCCTGGGTTGATGGGCGTAGCGGCAAGGCCTTGGCGTGTAATGGATCATCTGACTATCTGCATGCGGGACCAACAGACATTGGAAATGCATGGACCATTTCCGCCTGGTTCAAGTATCCGTTGGCGTCCACAGCTAGTTGGAATACCTTAACACGCGGGTCTTCCGCGGATCATCAGATTATCGTTCAACGTTCCACAGGGTTGTTGGGCGCGTATATGAGTAGTGGTGGATTCCGCAGTAGTGGATACAATATGTTTACCCTGGACGAGGGATGGCATCATATTGCCGCGGTAGGCGCAAGTGGATCGACGAAATTCTATATGGATGGGGTTGAAGTAGGTTCCATTCCTTATCAGTCAACCTCAGATATTCTCGCCATAGGCAACTATCAGGGCGGGGGGCAGCAGTTTGGTGTTATTGATGAAGTGGCGGTCTATCCCACCGTCGCGCTGAGCGCAAGTAGTATTGAGGATATCTATTCGGGAACACACCGTTTGTTCAGTGCTGATTTTGATAATGGCAGTATAGCGGGTTGGCGCCGTGAAGCCGGATCGGGCAACTGGACGGTTGACGCTGAACATGCGCTTAATGTAACGCGCATTGGAAATGATGATAATATTGTTAAACCGGCGGTTGTAGATGTATGGGATGACTATATCGTATCTGCTGATATTCAGTATAAAACGCAGGGCCCGTACTTCAACAGCGCGGAGCTTTATTTCCGTTACCAGGACCGCGATAATTACTATCGGGTAGCGTTCCGTAACTTCTATGGCTTCTGGCGCGTCATAGGCCAGATCAAAGAAGGAGGGGACGTCCAGGCTACCTGGATTATCCATAACTTCACCAAGGCCACGCAGCCTGAAGAAGGGGAATGGTATAATCTGGCAGTGAAGGCTGAAGGGAATGATTTTACGCTCTATCTGGATAATGAAGAAATCGGTTCGTTCACAACGAATATCTTTGCTTCCGGGGGCATTGCGCTGGGTACGCGCGCAACACAGTTAGGCATCTGGGAACCGCAAAAGGGGTACTACTTTATTGATGATGATGAATACAGCTACTGGGCGCCGGAAGGAGAGCCGACGCCAAACTGGGGAACCCCGCTTGATCTGGACTGGGGCTACCTGCAGACCTTCTTCCCGACGCTGATACTGCCGGGGACCTATGTGATGAGTGACGCCGAGGTATCCAATGTGGTGACCTGGGTAAAAACCAATGGTATGCACAGCCTGATCGCTACCGATGGTGGCGTGGCCATGATGGATGAGACCGGGGCTTATAACCCCGGACGCATTGAAGAACTCTTTGGGGTGCATCCTGTATTGCAAACGGGAATGGAAGGCATTGAGCGGATAACGATTGGCTCATTGAAAAATGCAAAAGTGGTTACACCGGTTGCGTTAGGCGCATGGCCCTTTGATGAAATGTACGGGTTAACAGCATTTGATATCAGTGGCAATGAAAATGATGGCACGATTGTTGATGCCACCTGGGATACAGGGCATGCCGGCGCGGCGCTGGCCTTTGATGGTTCTGGTGATTATGTTGAAATAGCGGACAGTCCTGTGCTGGACCTGACTGAAACGGTCACCCTATCCGCGTGGGTCAAGCTGGATAGTTATCCTACGCAGTACAGTCTGATTGCGACAAAGGGGAATAACAGTTCAATCAGAAACTATGCCATGTATGTTATGAATGATGGACGTATTCATCTATCGTTCTACAATGGGGCCTACTATAGCAGGTCATCCGCATCCGCCTTTACATTGGGCGAGTGGCATCATGTAGTAGGCGTCATCAATACGGTAAGCGACTTTATGGCGGTTTATGTTGATGGTGAGTTGATCACAAGCTGGACCGATGCCATCCCGGCCATGCCGGCTAATGGGAACGCATTGTATATCGGCAGCGCCTATGGCACATGGCCCACCGATGGCGCGATTGATGATCTGGTCATATATGATCGCGCCCTGAATGCTCAGCAAGTGAGTCGTCTATACAATGGCGAAGAACCTGGAGAAGCGTATGTGTATGGGGAGTTTGAAAAGGAAAATGACCATTATGTGACCTTGGACTATGAAGCCGGTGATCAGGTGACCTTGCCGCAAGGCCGTTCATTGGCGTGGTCGTTTGTTGATGATGGAGATGCCCTGGCGACGATTGACGATGGAATCAATACGGTACCCGCCCTGTTGGTAAATACCATCTATACCGAAAATGATCCCAAAGCGCCCAAGAAAGTGATCTGTTTTAACTTTGCCGCTGATCAGAACGGCCAGTTGACCAATGAAATGAGTACCATTGCTCAGCGCGCCTTTGAATGGGTGCAGGGTGAAGCGTATAAGGTAACCCTGGAGTTGAAATACTCTCTGGGTGATGTCGATCTGGACCCGGCTCTGTATACAACGGATGCATGGATTCTGTCTGATAGCGGTGAGCAGACCCTGGTTATAGATATACCGGAACAGGATATCATGACGGGCAATAATATGTATTGGGTGATGTTTGTCCATCCATGGGATGCGACCAATGCCTGGTTGTCACACAATGGATTCTATACCTCCGGCAATGATGGGATCCCCGTCAGCATCAGTGGCCAGGGCCTGCAGTTGCTGGGCGCGCCACAGGTGGCCTATGCCGGACGCGCCTGGGATCTCTGGCCAGCCTACAATACCTGTGGTGAAGCAATTACCGCCACATTCGGGATCAAGGAAAAAGATGATCTGCTCTTTGAAGATACGTTCTGTGATGGAGAGCGGTCTGATTGGTCCGTGGAAAGTGGAAGTCACTACACCTTCATCGTCGATGAAGCAAGTGGCGCATTAAAGGCTACCGACCTGTATCCCACTTCTTCTCAATATGCCAAATTGCGGCATTACATCGGCCCTAAGATATGGCGCAATGTTTCGCTGGAATTTGATGTGATGTATCTGACGCCCAATGCACATCTGTCCGTTATGTTTCAGGATCGCGGCCCCTATGGATACTCCGTATTCCCGAATCTGGTGGCCAATGCCGATACAACGGGAATCTGGCATCATGTAGAGCTGCATGTCCGGGGCGGAAGTGTGTACGACTATCTCGTTAATGGTGATGTTGTGGTTCTGAATAGTCCGTTATCGTATCTGAATCCGTATTACCGGGAGTACTTTGGCATCTATGCCTTTAATGGTGATTTCCTGCTGGATAACTTCCGTATGGTGGACGAGGAATACAGTTCAACACCGATTGAAATTGCCGGTGAAAAGGTGGCCGCCAGCTATACTGATTGTATGTGGGCGAGTATCCCTGACTATGATCCGGATAAACTGGAACACGGCGGGACATGTGAAGGGCAGAACTATGAATGGTATGTTCAGTTCAAGAACAATCAGAAAGAGACGCGTCAGGATGTGGATGTGTATTTTTCCCCGCGCCTGATGATGGAAGATGAAGACTTCCCGTATGTGATGGATCAGGATTCAACCGTATCTGTTCCCGTGGAATGGGAACATCTCAGCGAGGATATGCTCCCGTTGAATCTGCGGATATCGCTGATTGAACCGTTCATGGGTATCCTGGCGGGTTCCGAGGATTACCCGATCACTACAACGGATGATATGGGTGTATTTGACTTCACCGTGCCGGCCTATCTGCGGGCCAGTGATAACTATATGTGGAGTGCCTACCTGTATGCTCCCGATGCAGAGGATCCCTATGAAGAACGTATCGGCCTGGATGACACCTGCCGTTTTAATACCTGGGGCTTCCCGGTAGAACCGGAAGAACCGGTGACGGTCAATGAGATCATCTATGACCCCTATATCATCTATGATGATTATGGCATGGCGTATCAATCGGTTGTGTATACCTGGGGGAGCGCTAACTTCTCGGGAACCTACGAAGATGTCACCTCTCCTGAAGGAATCAGGAATTTCCGGACCATTGCAAATGGTTCCGCAGGCTGGGGTGTGTTCAAACACATGGATTTGAGCCAGTTTGAAGGCGGTTATCTGAAATTCAAGTTGAAGAGCAGTGGGCCTTTGAGTCTGCAACTTGAGGGGCCGCAGGGAACCAAAGGTACGGTTGTGCTGCCGCAGACACATGAGGGAATCACCCAGGAAACCAATTTTGTGCCGACCGGCTGCGCGGGGGCCGGTGTTGTTGCCTCGGATGGCACTTACCTGTATGTGAAGAGGTGGTCGACCTATCCCGGGCCAACCACATTTAATATTATCGGTTCCGGGTTTGGCGGGACCGTGGCGGGCCAGAACTATGGGGCCTTCAATGAAGCTTCGGCAACCGGGATATCCGCCACCTACTGTGATGACGGATATATCTACAGCTCGATATATACCGATCCTACTAAATTGGAGCAATGGGATCCATTAACCGGCGCCAAGACGCTCATTACGATACCGGGTGGATTAATGCGACGCGATACCGGCGCGGCAGACGCCGGTGGTCATCATTTGATCACTTCTGATGGTGAGTATATTTACAACCTGGCCTATGCGGCCAATGGCGGCTCATATAATGTCTGGACAGTTCGCGCCTATGATCCGTTTGACTGGAGCATCGTGAATGAATTTGCCGTAACCACAACCACATTCTATGCAGATGGCGTGGTCTGTGATGGTGAATCCATTTATCCGATTGAATGGTTGCAGAATAATTATGCGCGGATGTGTCGTATTGATCTGGCAACACATCATGTGGTGGATTCCTGGACGATTAACCAGGGTGACACCCGCGTTATCAACGGTCAGTATGACTGGGTGAATGATAAAATCTGGCTTGGATCATTGCAATATTCCGGTGTCTATATGTATTCCGGGACCGCGGGGGCTGACGATTGGGAAGATATTATTGTGCCACTGTCAGATTTCGGCGCTGTTGATATCAGCCAAATCTATGGTCTGTTTGAAATCACTTCCTATGCCGCAACTATGTTCAATGTGGACTATATCCGATGGGAAACAACTTTTGAGTCGGCCAATATGCCCCCTTATGTGAATGCAGGCATGGATCACCCCTTGTATCTGCCGGCACTTTCAGAAACGCTGAATCCGATTATCAATGATGATGGCTTGCCGGATGGAACGTTGAACGTTATCTGGAGCCAGATCAGTGGACCTTCGGGCGTAACCTTTGATGATGAGACCGCGGAAAATCCGACGGTGACCTTCCCGGGTGAAGGGGTCTATGTCCTTCGAGTCGTTGTTGATGACGGCGTATTGAATGGATATGATGAAGTTACTATTACCGTGAAGCCGATGCCGCAGAATCAGGCCCCGGTAGTTTATGCCGGAGAGAATAAGGTGGCGCCTATAACCGTTGGCGCCTCTTTGCATGCCACGGTGACGGATGACTTCCTGCCGGTTGGCGCAGATTTGATCTATACCTGGAGCCAGGTCAGTGGGCCGGGAACCGCATCATTCGCATCTCCCACCGCAAAGAATACAACCGTTCAATTCTCTGAAATCGGTGTTTATGTGTTGCGGCTATCCGTCAGTGATACAGAGCTTTCCGGGTCAGGTGACGTCATTATACAGGTCGTGGCGAATGTGCCGCCCATTGTCAATGCTGGTGAGGATGCAACGATCGAGTATCCAGAAACGATCTTCCTTGATGGCGTGGTTGCCGATGACGGCCTGCCGGAAGGCGCGGTCATAACCTATGCATGGAGGCAGGTCAGTGGGCCGGGCACGGTTTCCTTTAATCCTGGGGGTGCACAGGATACGACCGCCAGTTTCTCTGAGCATGGCATCTATGTTTTGCGCCTGTCGGCGGATGACACGGAGGATATCGGGTTTGATGAAGTCACCATAGAAGTGTTGCCTCAGAACTTCGCGCCAGTTGTTGATGCCGGTCTGAACCAGGTCATATCTCTTCCTGCTAACGCGCAGTTGGATGGGACGGTTACGGATGACGGGTTGCCGGATGGGAGTTCGGTAACTGTGACATGGAGCGTGGACAGTGGTCCTGGTGGTGTGACCTTTGGCGATAATACGGCCGTTGATTCGACCGTTGACTTCCTGGTGGAAGGCGCCTATGTCCTGAAACTCGAAGCTACCGATGGTCAATTGACCGCTTCGGATACCGTCACAATTGAAGTGCTTCCATCATCAATCCCGATTGCCAATGGTGAAACATTGAATGGTTCTATTGAAATGAATGGCACCTGGGATTGGTACAGCTTCAGTGGGCGGGCTGGTGATAAAGTGTATATCCGCATGACCAAACTGGGTGGTACATTCCGTTCCCATGTCTCCCTGTATGACCCGGATGGAGCATACATAACGTATAACTACAATGATAACTATTCAGCAGGCATTGAAGTGGTTCTGGCGAAAACGGGTACATATATGATTAAATGCCAGGAAGGATATGGTACACGGATTGGTGATTATACGGTATCTATCGGCTGGATGAATCCCGGTGTGCCGTTATCACCCAATGATACAGATATAACAGAAACACTCGAAAATGGTGATGTTCTGACGGGTGCAATCGATGCCTTCGGTGATATTGATACATGTCATTTTGAAGGAACAGCCGGTGACAAGGTGTCGATTCGCATGACCAAACTGGGTGGAACGTTCCGCTCGCATGTGACGTTGTATGATCCGGATGGTGAATATGTCACCTATACCTACAATGATAACTATTCGGCACATATCGAAGCCACGCTGACCAAAACGGGAACTTATACGATCCGCTGCATGGAGAGCTATGGAACGCGTGTTGGTTCATACACAATCTCCATATGCTGGATGACGACAGGTGTACCACTGTCACCCAATGATATGGATATCACGAATATGCTTCATAATGGAGAAGTGTTGAACGGTACGATTGATGCCTTTGGTGATATGGATACATGCAACTTCGAAGGCACCGCGGGTGATAAGGTTTCTATCCGAATGACAAAACTGGGTGGTACGTTCCGCTCGCATGTCACATTGTATGATCCGGATGGTGAATACGTCACGTATACCTATAATGATAACTATTCGGCACATATCGAAGCGACCTTGACCAAGACGGGAACATACACGATTCGCTGTATGGAAAGTTATGGAACACGTGTTGGTTCATACACGATCTCTATATGCTGGATGACGACCGGCATTCCTCTTGCAGCGGCTGATACGGATATTACGGCGATGCTGCACAATGGTGAAGTACTCTCTGGAACCATAGATGCGTTTGGCGATATGGATACATGCAACTTCGAAGGCACCGCGGGTGATAAGGTGTCTATCCGCATGACAAAACTGGGAGGCACATTCCGCTCGCATGTCACATTGTATGATCCGGATGGTGAATATGTCACCTATACCTATAATGATAACTATTCGGCACATATCGAAGCGACCCTGGCCAAGACAGGAACCTATACGATCCGCTGCATGGAGAGCTATGGAACGCGTGTCGGGTCATACACCATTTCTATTTGCTGGATGACGCCGGGGATGCCCAGTGATCCCAGTGATGATGATTTGGGTGAGATTACCAATGGTGAGACCTTAACAGGTACAATGGATTACTTTGGTGATATGGATACGGCGCATTTCGAAGGAACAGCTGGAGATGTAGTGTATCTGCGTATGACAAAGATTGCCAGTACCTTCCGGACACATATAACCCTCTATGATCCGGACGGTGAGTATGTGACCTATACGTACAATGATAACTATTCAGCAGGCTTGGAAGTCACCCTGGCTAAAACCGGCACCTACACGATTCGCTGTATGGAAAGTTATGGAACAAGGGTGGGCGACTACACGTTGTCTATTGGGTGGTTGTATCCCAATGACACATTGGCAACCAGTGATCCGGATATCGGGTTAATCACAGATGGGGAAACGATCCAGGCAGCGATGAATGAACGTGGTGATATAGATATGGCTTACTTTGAAGCCGAAGCAGGTGATGTTGCTCAGATTTCCATGGCCAAACTTGTTTCAACATTCCGTTCCCATGTCACATTGTATGATCCAGACGGACTTCAGGTGACCTATACCTACAGTGACAGCACGGCCACCATCGCGCCAACCCTGACCAAAACAGGTGTTTATACTGTCCGCTGCATTGAATCATACGGCACGAGAACAGGTAACTATAAATTGACACTGAACCTGAATCCTTAAAAAGCACTTCACTGCCCACTGCTCACGGTCAACGCCGTGGGCAGTGCGTTCTCATGTCACTTTCTTCTTGATCGGGCATCATCGGTATTCCGCGGGTCTCGTTTTTCGTTACTGTTTAATTTCTTGCTCATATATTGGAAAGCGATGTATAACAGCATGTAATTGTTTTCAGGTGTTATCGGGAGATTTGGACTGGGCGGATTTTGCAGACTATCTTGACAGGAGAAATTATACATGGCGGAACAAAACGGAAAACGGCTGACGATGTGGCAGATTGCGGAGTTGGCCAATACATCAAAGAGTACGGTGAGCCGGGTGTTATCCAACGACCCGCATGTGTCGGAGGAAACACGTAAACGCGTAGCACAGGTGGTCGAGGAGCATGGGTTTCGCCCCAATCTTTTTGCGCGTGGGTTGCGCGGCGGACGCACCGGGCAGATTGCTGTGATCGGGCGCTGGATGGAGGAGGGGTTTCTGGCCAATGTGATCAAGGGGATGGACCTGGTTGCGCATAATCATGACGCTCATTTGTTGGTATGTCTGGCCCACAGTTCGGAGGACTATGTGAACCTCTGGGAGCGCTTTGCCGATGGCGGTCAGGTCGATGGGTGCATTCTTGTCGCGCCCCCCCGGGAACTGCTTAATGAGCGTGTGGCGTCTCATCATGTTCCCGCTGTCCTGTGCGCGTGCCAGGCTCCGCAGAGCCGCAAGGGCTGGAAGCAGGTGGACTCTGTGGTCCTGGACAACGTACGGGCCATCGATGAACTGATGGAGTTACTTGTCAACAAAGGCTGCCGACAGTTTGTGTACTTGAAAGGTACCGGCGACACCTATGACGCCTGGGAACGCAATGAGGCCTTTGATGCCTATATCACCCGCCATGACGAACTTTCCGCAGATGTAATCAAAGGCGCTGAATGGCGTGATTCTGCCCGTGAACTGGTCTTACAGTACCTGGAAGGACGAACCGGATTGCCCGATGCATTTGTTTGCTTCAACGATGTCGTGGCGTTCGGTGTGCTGGAGGCGTTGCGCTCCCGTCATATCCGTGTGCCCGACGATGTGCGCGTTACTGGATTTGACGATACCACCACCGCCGATTTTATCAGTATGACAACCGTCCATGTGCCCAGCGTCCTCATTGGCCAGGAAACCGCCAAGCTGCTCTTTCTGCGTCTCGAAAGCGATGAAGAAACACGCATAGCGCGAAATACCGTCATCGAATTGACCATTAAATACCGGGACAGCGCCTGAGCGCCAGCACTTCGACCGTTGGCCGCGGAATGAGATAAATAAAATTGTTCCGGGTTATGCTTGCATATTCGGCTCAGTTTGACATAGGTGGTCGAATGATGACTGAGTTTTTTAAGTCCATGACATTGTTACTGGTGCTGCTCAATCCGTTTCTGGTGATTGTTTACCTGATTGATGTGCTTCAGAAACTGGACCGGCGGCAATTCATGTATGTCCTCATCCGCGCGGGAGTGATTTCCACCGTCGTTTTCTGGTGTTTCGCGTTGTTGGGGGACAAAATTTTTTCCAATCTGGTGCAGGCAGAATTCGCCTCCTTTCAGATATTCGGGGGAATCGTTTTTTTGTTGATTGGCCTGCAGTTTGTTTTTTATGGCCCGACGGCTATTCAGATACTGAGGGGAGAGTCCCAGCATCTCGCCGGCGCCATCGCCATGCCGATCCTCATCGGACCGGGCACCATCAGCGCAAGCGTCATTATTGGCAAGAAACTTCCTGCGTTATATGCCTGTCTGGCGGTTTTGATCGCCCTGGTGTGCACAATTGCCATCATGATTATTCTCAAGGGCATCCATGACTTTGTGCGTCCTCGTCGTGAACCCCTGATCCAGCGATACATCGAAATCGGCGGACGCATCACCGCCTTGTTTGCAGGAACCATTTCAGTAGAAATGATTATGCAGGGGATTCAGACCTGGGCCGACAAGTTCTAAGGGATCACAAATCGCACGAATTGTACGAATAGGGGGAGGCGTCCTACTCCTGGTGGGCTGGAACCTCTCTACTCTACTCTAAAAGAAACTGTTTTTGAGAAGTTGCCTTTTTTGCGCTGTTGCGTGTGCGCGCGGCTCGGTATGTGGCTCGCCGTGCGAGGAAGGCTAAAGCATGTACAACGAACGGCCAGGCTGACGCCTGGACAACAAACCGTTTCGACGGGTTGTGGCCGTGGTGAAATCCTTCGTTTATCGTATGGCGCGTATCCGGTAGTAGCCTTCGATGTCCAGGAAGGTGTCATCAAACAGGTTGGTGACCGGGGTGGGGGGCGTGTTGGTCGTTATGACCGACCACGCGTCGCCGCTCATGGCCGGGTTCCATTCGAGGTACTGGACTACAGAGCTGCCGCCGATCCATTCGACCTGTTGCGCGCCAGGGAGCAAATTCATGGCGCGGATGTGCAGGTACGAGTCGGCGTCAAACGGATTGGTGTCGGCGATGTATTCCTGTTCGGAAGGTACGCCA
>RZZM01000694.1 GCA_009929845.1 Spartobacteria bacterium | reverse complement strand
TGCAACTTCGGTCCGTTGCTCCTCTGTCATTTTTCTCCAATTGTACATGATATGAAGTTCAACATGAGGAGGAGTGATTTGTAAACTTTTTTTGAAGAAAAAAACAACGGAACTACCCCATCGCCGTTCGTTGTTCAGGCTTTAGCCTGCCTCCCCTGTGCGTGCGTGGCTCGGCGTGCGTGGCAGCCTAAAGGCTGGACAACGAGCTATTTTTTCACGATGGGGTTTACCCCATCGCCGTTCGTTGTTCAGGCTTTAGCCTGCAGCGCACGGCGAGCCGCGCCCGAAATTCTCGACAAGAGTAAGCACTGCGATTTCTTTTTACCACCCGCCTGCAAGCGTGGTGAAAACGGTTGGTTATCCGTTGGTTTTACACTCCCTCAAATTCATCTGATCGAAAAGGCCCAGGTAAATCCGGGCGGTTTTCATCCAGTCCCAGTGGGCCCGGGAATAGTCGGCGACGGCCTGGCGCTGGCGGAGCAGGGGCACCTCGCCGTTGCGGGCCTGGCGCAGCATTTCGTCGATAATCCCCACGTCGCGGTGGCACACCAGGAATTGCTCGGCGTCGCGGTTGTATCCCTGGAAGCATTCTTCGGAAATGAGGCAGGGCAACCCGCAGGCCATCGCCTGCGGGATGACCGCCGGCCAGCCTTCGCCGAATGAGGGCATGATAAAGAGGTCGTGGGTACCGTACAGCTCGCGCAGTTCTTCCGTGGTGACATACCCGACGGTCCTGACATTCGGCAGACGCCATGCTTCCACGTCAATGGGTCCCGACCCGACCAGCGTGAAGGATATGCCCGGATGGCCCTCCGCCAGTTGCTGGATGATCGGCAGCCCTTTCTTTTCGTAGAAGCGTCCCACAAACAAAACGTTCAAACGCTGCGTGTTGATCTCCCATTTGAGCTGCAGGGCGGTGCGTTCGTTTTCATCCACGAAATAATAATCATCATGATTGATCCCCGCCGGGGTCATGTGGATATACGCTTCCGGCAGGTTGGCGTGTTCGACAAACCATTGCCGGACCGCCTCGCCGACAAACGTCAGTTGCGCGCCGCGTTTCAGCGTCCGACGAGCGCCGTCGCAGAGCAGAAATTTCTGAAGGGCGTCGAGAAAGGCCGGTTGCAGCGGAATGACGCCCACGTGCTGCGTGGCGACCAGCGGTTTGCTTTTCGGCGTCAGGTACAGGGTCAACAACGCCAGGCCGGGGGCGAGGCTGTGGATATTCACCATGTCGTGCTCACGGATCAGCCGCCGGATGCGCGGCCACATGGTTGGGCAGACAATAGGGGAGTTGATCTGCCAGCGGTTCTCAAAGAAATTGGCGGCCCGGATGCGCACGTTGTCCGGGGTGTGCCGGTCCGGCAGCCGGGGGAT
>RZZM01000266.1 GCA_009929845.1 Spartobacteria bacterium | reverse complement strand
ACGTGGATGTAATCTCAGCGACTTCCACGAGGCATGTGCTCTGCTGGATTTATACCACCCGCTGCGCTGGAGGGCACGGAGGACACGGAGGAGAATATTTTTTTTATATCTCCGTGCACTCCGTGTCCTCCAGCGCAGCGGGTGGTGGAAAAAATACGCGGTAGTTTTTGATTTATATGTTCAGTGTATTCTGTTAGCTTTTCGTTCTGAAAACAATAACAACAGGCAGCAAGGATTGATTGTGAAAGGCGATGGCACGCATTCCCGCGCTAAAGGGCGCATGAAGAAACCATGTGGGCAGTCGGATGCCATTCACTATACACCCCGTAACGATTATGAGGCGTTTTTTCAGACCTCCCCCGATTTGTTGTTAATTGTGGATGCGGAGGAGGGCCGGATACTGACGTTAAACAACGCCGCGGAACGGATCCTGGGTTATGCGGTCACCGACCTGAACGGGCGGTATGTGACGGATTTTTTCAGGGAGGAGACGGAGGCGTCCGCCCGGTGGATCAAGGAGATCGCGGCATCGGAAGGGGGCTGGGCCAACCAGAAACTGCAAACGGCAGCCAATGAATTTTTTCCGGTGGATTTGACGGCGGTGCCGGTGACCTTCCAGGGGGGCGGCGCCTTCCTGTTGACGTTGCACGATGCCACGGACCGCATTCTGGCGGAAGAGTCTGTTCGCCAGGTGAATGAAGAACTTGAAAAGCGTGTGGAGATGCGCACCCACGCGCTTCAGCAGGAAATCGCCGAGCGTAAAAACGCCGAAGAGGCCATGCGGGGCAGTGAACAACGCTACCGCGCGCTCTTTGAATTTTCCTGTGACGCCATTTTTCTGATCAACGAGGGGTGTTTCGTCGATTGTAATCAGCGTACGCTTGATATGTTCAATTGTTCCTATGATGAAATCCTGGGGGAGACGCCGTTCAACTTTTCGCCGCCCCGTCAACCTGATGGGCGCGACTCCATCACGGCGGGCAGCGAACGCCTGCGCGCCGCCCTGGCGGGAAAGCCTCAGCAGTATGAATGGGAATTCTGCCGGTTGGACGGCAAGGTCTTCCAGACGGAAACCAGCCTGAACCGTGTTGATCTGGCCGACCGTACTTTCATCCTGGCGACGGTGCGCGATATCACTCGTCGCAAGCAGGTGGAGGCGGAACGTTCCCGACTCGAAGCGCAATTGCTGCAGACGCAACGACTGGAAACCATTGGAACACTGGCCGGGGGCATCGCGCATGACTTCAATAATATCCTCACGCCGATCCTCGGCTATACGGAAATGGCGCTGCGGGATACCGACGAGGACAGCCAGATACGCCGGGGCCTGCAGGAGGTGGTCAAGGCCGCCAACCGGGCCAAGGACCTTGTACAGCAGATTCTCGATTATACGCACCATGTCGCCCAGGAGCACCAGCCGGTGGGGCTGCACCTGATCGTCAAGGAGGCGCTGCGTTTTCTGCGCGCCAGTCTTCCCAGTACCATCGTTATTACCGAGGCGATTGATCGCGACATCCCCCCGGTTATGGCCGATCCCTCGCAACTGCACCAGGTCATCATGAATCTTTGCACCAATGCGGCGTACGCGATGCGCGAAAACGGAGGAGCGCTGTGTGTCTCGCTCGCGGAACTTGGCGACCTCAGCGAGTTGTATGAAGAAGGCCGGGAGCTGGATGAGTGCACCTACCTCCGGCTCTCTGTGTCGGATACCGGCACGGGGATCGATATCGAAACCATGAAACATATCTTTGAGCCGTTTTTCACCACCAAGCAGTCCGGGGAGGGCACCGGCCTGGGCCTTTCCGTGGTGCATGGCATCGTGCTCAGCCACGGGGGGGAGATCAAGGTGGACAGCCAGGTCGGGGTCGGGTCCTCGTTCCATGTCTACCTGCCCTGCCTGGATATGTCGCTGCCGCATATCGCGCAGGGCGATGAAGCGGTGGAGGGCGGTGATGAACGCATCCTCTTTGTGGACGATGATTCCTTTATCAGCAGCATGGCCGATATCATGCTCAAGAGTTTCGGCTACGATGTGGTGGCCCACACCGGCAGCATCCAGGCCCTGGAAGTCTTCAAAAACGAGCCGGATACGTTCGACCTCGTGATGACCGATCAACTGATGCCCGGCATGACCGGCCTGCAGCTTATCGAGGAAATCAAAAAAAGCCGTCCGGACATCCCCGTGATTCTAATCACCGGATTCAGTGACGCCATGGCCAATAAATCACCGACACAACACGGCATCAATGAGGTGATGCGAAAACCGCTCAGTCGTCGTGATGTGGGCGCCGCCATCCGCCGCGTCCTGGATGCCGCCCGCGCCGGGGATTAGGTGGTAGGTGGTTAGGGGATCGGCGAAAGACACGCGTTTGTTGTTCAGCCTGCCGCGCACGGCGAGCAGCGCACGCAACGGAAATGTGCAGGAGACGACAAAAATACGGGATAAACCGGCAAAAATTGGCTGAGTTATCTCGCCAGATGCGCGTATAATATGTTCCAGTTGTTCTCTATTCATGATGGTCACATGATTTTAGAAGTTGCCACCTTTCTTTCGGTGATATGATCCCGCAAAAGGGCATGCTTTGGCGAAGCCGGTTTCCTTCTTCAGATTCGTCGAGAAGCGTCCGCTTGAATCATCCCGGGGTTTGTTGAGTATAGACTGACCCTCAAGCGGGAGGGTCGCTGTCCTCAGCGACTGGATGATCCAACCCGTTTCAGATTCAACCGAAGGCTATTGGTTAACCCGGTCATTGAGGACAATGACCCTCCCCTTCGGTCCTCCCCGCGGAGCTGCCTCCGGCGACCCTGTTTCAGAACCGGCCCTGATATAATGGGCACTCGGGCTACCCGGGTCGCCCTGCGGTTACTGCAGGGCCGCCTGCAGGGCAAGCAGAGAGTAGGAGGTGACCAGCACGGGATCGGCTTCCCACCAGCGGTTTTCCTCGTTCACCCAGTATCCGTTTCCGGTCCGCGGATCGATCTTTTGCAAGCCGACCAGCTTTTTTATCAGGGCATTGCGCCAGTTGATCGTTTCGCCGGTCGTTCCTTTGAATTCGTCGCGTCCGAACACATGCAACGCCTTGGAGAGGACGTTGTAAAAATAGAACAGGCCTTCCGTGCCCATGCCGGGGTTTTCCTCAAGGGTCCAGTGTTGTGTGGCCCAGTTGAAGGCGGAAGTCACCCTGGGGTCGTCCGGTGACACATCCGCGTAAATCAGGCTGAGGAGTCCGGCATAGGTCATACTGCCGTAGGAACGGAAACGAACCACCCCTTCTTCATCGGTGAAGGACGGGGCCTTGTTTTCGTCGGGGCGGTAGACAAACCCGCCTTTATTATCGGGATCGTCGGCCACCCACGAGGCGTCGTTGACCTGTGCGTCATTCTGAACGCGGGCCAGGAATTCCTGCGCGGCCTGCCAGTCGAGGTCCGCCTTCTCCTCGCCTTCGGGGCGCGCGTCCTCGGCGCCTTCGGTCAGGCGCATGGCTTCGTAGGCGGTGTAGGTGTTTGAAAGGTCGGCGTAGGGACGTCCGGTGGACTCGTCGTAGCCCATGCCGCCGTGGTAGACATCGCCACCCAGGTGCTGTGTCCGGGCGATAAACTCGCGCGCGCGCAGGACCACGGGGGTGAGCGCCGGATTGCGCACGGCGTCCAGCGCGATCATACACAGGGCCGTGTTGTACGTACTCAGCCCGCCGCCCTTTCGTTGTTCGGGCGGGTCGCGATAGATGGCGCCATTATCCCGCGCGCAGGTGAGGATGAAAATAACGGCCTTATCCATGCTGTTGGACGCGCTGGAGTTCGCGGCGGACAGCGCCCACAGGGGCAGGGCGGTGAGGGCCGGGAAATATTCATTGGACCAGTGCCCATTCGGCTGCTGGGTATCCACCAGCCATTGCAAACCGCGCTGGATGGCGGCCCGCGCCTCGTTAGCCAGCGAAGGGTCCACGGACGGAACAATTTCCGTTTCCATGGCGATTTCAATCTCCTGACCGAAGCCCGCCACGCATGTCATGCCTATCATCAGGCAAACTGTAATTATTGTGCGCATAGTGTTCTCCTTTTGATTGTTTTTCGTACAACCGTCCGGATGCGGAAAAAAGTTCAGTGCAAAATAAAGGCAATCATCCGGGCCGGGCCGTGGGCGGGTCCGGGTTACAGTTGTTCGTTCAACGCCTTTTCCACGTCCTGGACTAATTTGCGCGCAATGGTTTTCGCCGCGTCTTTGAGGGCATCCTGGCCCGCCGCCTTCTGGGCCTGGCCGCCGGCCGTGGCCCCGGCATCCTCGACAGCCAGTATCTTGCCGTCGGATACACGAACCAGGCGGGCGGTAATCTCCGCGGAGGAGCGGAACACATTTACGCCGTAGGCGACATCGTGGCTCAACTTGGTTGCGGTGGCCCGGCCCAGGATCACGTAAGCGGCCTGGGCTTCCCTGGCCTTGTTGACCGTGTAGTTCCTGTCCCACAGGCGGTTGATGTCTCCCTGATCACCGAACAAATTCAGCGCCTGCACATCAATGACGTCGTAGCCGGCGCGGACCAGCGCCTTTTCAATCGCCGACTGCACAATGTTCTGGGTCACTTCCGTATAGTAATACCAATACCACTCCGTGTCGATCTGCTCGGGAAGAATAACCATGATGCGCGGCAGCAGGTCGGCGGCTTCTTCCGCAACCACCGCCGTTTCGAGAAGCTCGTCTTTCTTTTCCATTTCTGCCGCCTCTTGGACGATGTCGTCCGACGAGGCGCTGTCAGCGGTCCCGGCGCGCCGCAGGTAAGTGGTTTGGCCGGGGTTATCAACCTCTGTAATCTCAATGGTGTCATCGCCGGTGAAGGTGATGCGGGAGAGAGTGTCCATTTTTGGCCCGTCCAGGTTTTTGATGGTGATCACATCCCCGTCGGCCTCGACCACCTCGTAGGAGGTTGTTACCTGGTCGGTCTTGCCCATCATGTTGATATCAAGTACCACCGTGTCCTCGGAAAACGTCGCCTTGATGCCTCCCAGCATGGCGTTGAGCATCTGCACGGTGGGGTCATTCGCATCGAGCCCCATTTTTTCGATGGCCGAGGCCGGGTCGCCGATCCAGTGACCCATCAGTCGTGCTGTGTTGTTGTCCTCCATTGCGGTGGCCGCCAGGGTTGTCACCATCAGCGCTACGAATATACAATGCAAATACTTCATGACTAACCTCCTGATTATTCTTATTTGACATACCGTGGTGCATTGTCCTTTAAACCGCCAAAGAGTCAAGCACGGGAAATAAAAAGAATCTGTATCTGTGGGTTGACAATATGTGATCTATGACTATAGTAGCGCTGTTTTCGGTTCATTGGACTGAAAAAGACAAGTGAATAGCTGGGGGGTTAGCTCAGTTGGGAGAGCGCCTGAATGGCATTCAGGAGGTCGTGGGTTCGACTCCCATACCCTCCACCAGCAACTCACCCCTTCGCTCCACGGAGCGAAGGGGTGGTTTGTTTGTAGCTCCCCCCCCCCCAGGAAAATAGCCGCACCCCAAAAAGTGGTCCACTGAGTACCGTTGGGAATCAAGAATGAACAAGAAAAGTGACAACTTGAAATCAGGACTTGACCATGGTCGCACTCATTAATCGCCATTCGGTGAAACAGATGTTGACGTGGCTTCTTCTGTTGCGCCAGGGGATGCGCCATTGGAGGATGTGGTGGAGTGGGCGTCCGGTTTGTGGCGTGCGATCCCTGCGCCGGGGACCCGGCTTGATTTGTCGGTCGGAACAGATGATGTGCTTTGTTTGGAGTACGACTTTGGGGATACGAAGTATGCGTATGTTGTGGCTTCAGGGGACGTCGCGCTGTTTGAATTGCATGAAGACAGTGTGTTTTCATTTGATGTCAAGCGCAGTGAGTCAGCCAATCATTTGGAATTCAAGGTTGTTGATGGCGCAAGCAATACCTTCAGGTATAGCTGGTACAGTTATGGTCCGACCGGTGTATGGGAAACCATGCAGGTGGATGTGGACGATCTGGCGTATGCCTGGGGATCTGTCCCCAAAGAGAAGCCGAAATCCGACTCGCATGAAGGATACAAAATGAAACATTCCTATTGGGATGATTTCTGGGGGTTACGCGGCTGGCGTGACGGGGCGCGGATTGCCCGGATTGTGGGGCGCGAGGATCTTGTGCCCTGGTGCAACGCGCAATATGAAGCCTTAAAGGCATCAACCTATGATTCGATCAAACGGGTCATGGCGCTGCATCAATTGGACCGCATGCCTGGCTGCGCGGAGCTTGGTGATGTGGACCCGCCGGCTTTTGCCGGGGCCGCCGGGCTGGCAGCATTTAGCGGAGGTGGTATACCATCCCTATCGCCAGAAGGGCTATATCGGGGATATGCCGCACACCTGGATCGGCGCCGAATATATTTTAGCTGTTCGTTATCTCTTTGCCTATGAGCACCACGAGCGGCTGCATTTAGGGCAGGGAATTGATCCTGTTTGGTTGGAGGACGGGCAAGCTGTATCCGTCAAGAACCTGCCGACCCATTATGGTGAACTGTCGTATGACGTGTCGATGACGGACGACACGGTGGTTGTTGATATCAGGGGGGCGCAGGCCGCGCCCCCCGCCGAAGGCTATGTGTTCTATCTGCCGACCATTACACCCTGTGAGCGAGTGACCGTGAACGGGCAGGCCTGGAAGGGCGTTGCGGATAACCGGGTCTATTTCAATGCATTGCCGGTTACGATTGAAGCCATACGTTAGCTTCGCGATCCTTTCACAAAACGCTTGAATTCGGGAGGCC
>RZZM01000693.1 GCA_009929845.1 Spartobacteria bacterium | reverse complement strand
ACCTGTCATATAGAAATGCGGTCGTCATTTTATTTGACAGGTAGATATTTTCTGCATAATGTATCTCATTGATTTTTAACGTATTGTGAATTTTTTAAATTAATGTACCTGTCATATAGAAATGCGGTCGTCATTTTATTTGACAGGTTGGAGGTTTGGAAATGGAGTATTTTCCTGAGCCGCCGCCGTCTTGGGCGGTGATGCGAAACAAGGTGGGGGATGCGCTACTGGATATGATGCTGTTTTATGGGGAGACCCTTTTCAGCCGGGGACGTTCGCTTCTGCGAACTGGCAATACGTTTCGTTCGGATAGCGCGCATGACTGTGCGCTTTACCGGCTGCGCCGGCAGGGCATCGCGGTAATGAAGACTCAGGGGCATGAAGTGATTACGGTGGATCTATCGCCGGAATCGCGGCTGATGCGTCGCTATCTGGAACGGCCAGAGAGTTATTGGGATCGCAAGTGGGACGGGGTGTGGTATGTCATCATGTATGATGTGCCGGAGAAGGAGCGCGGGATGCGGAATTCGTTCCGGCAGATTTGCCGTAACTGGAAGATGGGGCTGCTGCAGAAGAGTGTGTGGATCACGCCGCATGACATTCGCGCGCCGTTCAGGGACCTGCAGGAGGTGAGCCTGCTGCCTCAGTACAGTTTTCTTGTGGCAATGCGTACGGTGCTGGGTCTTTCATCACGCGAATTAGTGTTGACCGCGTGGGACATGATTGCGATGGAGGACTATCAGCAAAAGTACCTCAAGGAGGTGGCGTTAGCGAGCGATTACCTGCGGATGGAAAAGGATATCCCGCGTGATTTTCTTTCAGACCTGCTGATGCAGGAGATGCTGCATTATTCAACGATCATGTACCACGACCCGTTGCTTCCGCGCGTGTTGTGGGTGGAGGGCTATCCGGGACCGCGGGTGGTGGCGGCGCATCGCGATTTTGTGGCCTGCGCAAGAAATCGGTTGAAAAAGTTGGAGGTTCCCGCACGATAAACGGGAGGGAAACGTGTACGAACAACGCGCAAAGAACAGGTATAAGATCAACGATGGAGAGGTGAGATGGATTTTCTGGATTTGGTAAAGCAACGCTATAGTGTACGCGGCTATACGGACGCCCCCGTGGAGGAGGTTTTACTCAACAAGGTATTGCAGGCGGGACAGCAGGCGCCATCGGCGGCCAACCGGCAGCCCTGGCATTTCGTTGTGGTGCGCGAGAAGGCGAAACGAGAGGCCATGCTGAAGGCGTATGCGCGGGAATGGTTCAGCGCGGCGCCTGTTATTATCGTGGTCTGCGTGGAGCCGGGCAGCGCGTGGACGCGCATGGATGGGAAGAACTATGCGGATGTGGACGGGGCCATCGCCATGGACCACATGACCCT
>RZZM01000265.1 GCA_009929845.1 Spartobacteria bacterium | reverse complement strand
CCGTTATAGGAGGAATAGTCCGAACGGCTGTCCGCATAGGAGGTGTAATCAATGCTGCGCCCCGCCGTGAAGGAGGGTTCTCGAACACGCGTTGTCGAAGGGGTATCGCGCCCGCCACCACGCTGCGTATCACGCCCGGAAACGGAAAGGTTGCGCGTGAGGGTGTTGTCGCCGCTGCCTGCCGACCACATGTGGTCGCTGTAGTCCCCGTAACCATACACGCTGGATTCACGCGTTTCATAGCCATTCTCACGCTCCGTCCTGTCGGCCCAATTTCCGATATCGCTGTTCACAGAGGACTCATCACGGCTTGAGGCGCGGCGGTCCGGCGACTCCGAATCTTTTCCATCCTTGTCACGCTCCACATAGCCTGCCCGGGCCGACGGCGTTTCATCCACATTCTCTTTCCAGACTTCATTGTTGCTCAGATCGTATGACTTCCACAGACTGCCGGCGCGTGTCATACTGGTCTCCTCGCGACCGGTAAGGGTGGCGTCAAACAAGGCATCACCCTCATCGTCGTCCTCCTCCACTTGCTCGCCACGGCCTTCTCTCCGTCGCTGATCAACCGCCTGAAAGTTAAAAGCCTCATCCGCGAGCCAGCCCCATCCTGCGGGCACAAATCCGCTTTTTTTATCCTCCAGCGCCTCGTCCGTGGAAATCGTCAGCCAGTTGTTCTTTTTTTTATCGGTTTTGCGGGGGGGCGGAGTCGATGGAAGCGTACGCGGGCCGGGTGAAATGTTCTGATAGAAACTGCCTTCTCCGTAATCCGAGGATGACCGACGCAACGCGCGTTCTTTAAAATTATTGTCCGGCTCGTCTTCCACAATAGCATCGCTGAAGGGGGTCTGATGCATGTCCACGCGTCCGGAATAGTCTCGCGTGCGGGTCGTGTTTTTTGCCGGGGGCGCATCGGGCGCGTCGGGCAGCTCGTTTGCCACCGCGGCAGTCACAAGCAGGCCCATGGCCAGCATTATAGATGTACCATATCTTTTCACTTCCGGGAAGGTACCACGCGCCCGGGTATTCGTCAAACACGGGTTTTTTGATTTGGAGGCTAATCCATGCAAGATTGGGATAGCCGCACCGCAATTAATCTGATAGGGTACCGGGACATATGAAAAAGATCCGCTACATTTGTATCGTTATAAGCCTGCTCTTCGGCCTGTCCGCGCAGGCGCTGGTATTCAAGCTGCAGGGCGACAAAATAAGCATACGGGCCGAAGAGGCGCCGTTGCGGGATGTCCTTATGCAGTTCAGCCGGGCGGGGATTATTGTGCGCATAGACCCCGGACTGGAATCCACGGTCACCGGCTTTGCCGAAAAGGCCCCCTTGGAAGAGACGCTGCAGGAACTCCTTTCGCCGCACGGCTATGCCTTGTTGTGGGATGTGGTAAGCAGTCCGTTGGGCGACATTCCGAAACTGACGGAAATCCAGGTATTCCGGCGGGGGCACCGGGAGGAGATGGTCCCGCTGTTTGATCCGGACGCCAACCTGGAGGTTACGACCGGCCCCAACGTGAACGGTCCGTTGTTTGTTAAGGATGAGGTGCTGCTGGCGGTTAAACCCGGCACCTCACTGGATGAATTCAAGCGCCTCCTGGCCGCGGTGGGGGGAACCGTCATTGAATGTATCCCGGAGCTTGGAATCTATCGCGTCAAATTCCCGCCGGGTAGCAATGTGCAGGCACTGGTGGAACAGCTCAGCCAGAATCCGATCGTGCATACCGCGGAACCCAACTACGCCGTCAAGGCGCCGGAACCGGTAATGCTGGCGCACCCCGGACACCCAGTCCTGCCGGAGACCTTCAAACTCACCCCGCCACCGGAAGGCACCGCCCCCGTGGCTGTGATGGACTCGGGCCTGGGGGCCATTGAAGGGCTGAATGACGTGGTCATCGGCAAATATGACGCCCTGAATCCCGAACGCGAGCTTTCCGACGCCCTGGGACACGGCACCCAGATGGCGTTGGTGGCCGCCGGGGCGATTTCCCCCGGAGGGGACGAACCCTCCTCCAGCGTGCCGGTTGTCGCCATCCGCGCGTTTGACGATAACGGCATGGCATCCAATTTCGGCCTGATGCGCGGCATTGAATACGCCTACAGCAAAGGCGCCAAGGTATTGAACCTGAGCTGGGGCTCCACGGTATCGAGCGAGTTCCTGGCCAACGCGATTGCGTATGCGCAATCCAAGGACATGATTGTTGTCGCCTCGGCGGGCAATGAACCCACGCAGCAACCGATGTATCCGGCCGCTTATCCCGGCGTCGTCGCCGTGGGCGCGACCAATCCGGACAACTCGCTCTGGGAACATTCGAACTACGGGGATTTTGTGACGCTCACCGCGCCCGGCGCCGCCTCCTTCCCGGTGGGCTACAAGGGCCCGCCCGGCGCCTACGCGGGCACCTCCATCGCCGGCGCGGAAACCGCTAACGCGCTGGCCCGGTACCGGGCCGCCCACCCGACCGCCACCGCCACGGAAACCAAACAGGCCCTCAACGCCGCGCTCACCGACACCGGCGCGGAAGGCCGCGACAACCTCTTTGGAAACGGCACACTGGATGCTGACGCAAAAAATCGATTATTGAACAAAACGCCATAACTGAAAACGTCCCGGAAAAGGATTAGCATGCCGAATCCCACGGACAAGCATATATTAATTGTGGATGACGACGAGGGGGTCAGGAAACTGGCCATCAAGCACCTTGCATCCATCGGGTACCAGGTGACCTGCCTCAGCAATGGAAAAGACACCATCGATTGGCTGCATCACCACCGCGCGGACATCATGCTGCTGGACATCAGCCTGCCCGACTTCAACGGCCTCGACCTGCTCGATAAACTGACCAACACCCGGATTTACCTGCCATTTATCGTGATGACCGGACAGGGCTGTGAACGGACCGCCGTGGAATTCATGAAACGCGGCGCCAGCGACTACATCATCAAGGACACCAACTTCTGGGATTTACTGCCCGCCGCCGTCGAGCGCGCCTTCGAACAGATGGACACCGCGGCGCGGCTGGTCGGCACGGAAAGCGCCCTGCGCGAAAGCGAACAGCGCTTCCAGGCCATCTTCAACAATGCTGCCGCCGGTATCGGGCTCATTTCGCCGGACGGCATATTCCTCGCCGGCAATGCCGCCCTCTGTGAGATGTTCGGTTGCTCCATTGACGACCTTGAGGGCAGCTCCTTTTCCACCATGTTTGTCCCCGAGGACGCCCCCGATGTCGAAGCGGTTATCAGGCAGATACGCGACCGCGCCGTCAACAGCGCGCGTTTTGTCAAACGCTTCCGCCGGCACGACAGTCAGCTCTTCTGGGGCGACATCTCCATCACCCCGATACGCAAAACCAACGACGAGGTGGAAGCGATCATGGGCGTACTGGTGGATATCACCGAGCGCAAGACCGCCGAAAACGCGCTGCGGATACTCAACGACGAACTCGAACAGATTGTCCGCAAACGAACCGCCGAACTCGAACGTACGAATCACCGCCTGGAACATTCCCTGGCGCGCATCAAGGATGACGAGGTCGCCGGTCGCCGTATCCAGTTCCGCCTGCTGCCCAACCGGTCAAGCCATATCGGCCCCCTCTTCTGCAGCCGGTATGTCTGGCCCTCCATGAGTGTCAGCGGCGACTTCCTGGACTATTTCCCCGTGACCAATGACGTCATGGGATTTTACATCGCCGACGTCTCCGGCCACGGGGTCTCTTCCGCGCTGGTTACGGTGCTGCTCAAGAGTTTCTTCCTGCATCGGCTGGCCTCCTGCAAGACCGAACAGGACCTGACGATCATGGACCCCGCGCAATGCATGACCCGCCTGAATACCGAATTGATTCAGGAGAACCTGGATAAACATGTCACCCTTTTTTACGGGTTGATCAATCATGCTGAACTGACCTTGACCTACGCTAACGCCGGGCAGTATCCACCCCCCTTTCTTCGGGAAGGCAACCATGTCAAGCGTATCGAGGCAAACGGAACGCCCATCGGCCTGTTTGATGATGTGGAATATGCCAACATCACGCAGCCCCTCGCCCCGGATTTCATCCTGACCCTGCTCTCCGACGGCGTCCTCGAAATCATCAACAAAACCGCCGTCGCCGACAAACTTGATGTGTTGGAGTCCATCATCCGCTCCAACCGTTTTTCGTACGACTACTTTGTGAAGCGCCTTAAACTCAAGACCACCCATATATTGCCCGACGACATCGCTTTTTTGTGTATTCGTCAGGATGCGAACCATGAACAGGCATAACATTTTTTTTGCGGAAAAGGACGACTGCTGGTTTATCCGGCTGGTGGGGGAAATCCGCTATCCGGCGGGCAACGAACTCCAGACCCTGACCTCCCGGCTGCACAACGCCCGGAACATCCGCCACATTGTTGTGGACCTCAACCAGACCACTTACATCGACAGCACCAATCTTGGCCTGCTGGCCCGCCTGGCGCAAAGCCTCATCAAGCTGCGCGGCAACCGGCTCACCCTGCTTTCCCAAAACGACGACATCAATGTGTTCCTCAACAGCATGGGATTCAGCCATGTCGCCGTAATCATCCACAACGCCTGCACACGCATCCAGGAGCTTGAGCAGATGCCCGATATCCCCATCCCCGAAAAGGAACAGGTGAGCACCCTGCTGGAGGCCCATCAAACCCTGATGGACCTGGACAAGCGGAATCAATCCCGCTTCAGAGACGTGGTGGAGGCCCTCAAACACAAGGCGCACGGGTAATCAGGAGTCTGTTTTTGTTCAGCGATTCCGGCGCCAATTATGCCGCTAACGTTTTTTTTAAACTTGCGCCCTCACCGACATCGTCGTAACCTGTGCGCAGGGTACAAGGTTTGGAGTATAGGAGAACGGGCAGATGAAAAAACATAAACACGGGATAGTGCTGAAGGGAATACTCAGCATAGCGCTGCTGGCGGGTCTTTACCTGCGTGGGGCAGACGCCGGCGACAACCTGACATTCGCCATCGCATCGGACATGCGCTACTACGCGGGCCAGGGCGCCTACGATACCCCAGAATATTTTCGGGGCGTCTGTGAAAGCATACGCGCAACCGCGGCCATTGATTTCATGGTCATGACAGGCGATATCGCCCCGCCGGAAGGCGTTGACTATACGATTCGCACCTGGCTTGGGGGGCGCGTTCCGTGGTACCCGGTGGTGGGCAATCATGACGCGGTTTCCCCTGACGCCATGGCGACGTTACGGCGCATGAATCAGCAGGGGACCACCCTCCCGAATATTGTCCGCGCCGGACCGGACCACGCCCGGGAGACCATCTACTCGTTTGATTACGGCAACGCGCATTTTGTGGTGCTGAATGTCTACTATGGAGGAAACAGCGACGCGGAGGTCGGAGGCACAATTTGCCCGGAGCAACTGGCATGGCTTGAAACGGACCTGGCGGCTACCGATAAGAAACACATCTTCGTATTCGGCCACGAGCCCGCCTTTCCCCAACCCGATATGCACACGGGATTCCTGCGGCACAGCGGCGACAGCCTGGACATGTACCCCGCCCAGCGAGACGCGTTCTGGCAGCTCCTCCAACGCTACGGCGTGCTGGCCTATGTGTGCGGGCATTCACATGGATACAGTGTGACAAAAATTGACGGCGTCTGGCAGATCGACGGCGCGCATGGCAGCGGCATCGCCAACCTGGGATGCGGCAACCCCAGCACGTTTATCCTGGTGGATATCCAGGACGGCAATGTCTATTTCCGCACCTACAGGGACAGCAACGACGGGGGACCCTATCGACTGCGCCATTATGGCATCCTGCGCGCACAACCAGAACCGGCGCCGGGCGATTACGACGGCGACGGCCAGTACGACAAAGGCCTGTATGAGTCGGCCACCGGCGTGTGGCGGATTCCATTGAGCGCCTCCGCCGTGGTGACCACCGCGGTCTGCGGCGGTCACGCTATGGTGCCGGTGGCGGGCGACTACGATGGCGACGGGCGATATGACCGCGCGGTATACGACACCTCTTCGGGATACTGGCACATTCAACAGAGCTCCGGAGGCCCGCGGCAGGACATCTACTGGGGTCGGAGTTTCACCGATCCCTGCCCGGCTGATTTTGACGGTGACGGGAAAACGGATCTGGCGGTCTACTATCCCGCCCTTGGCAACTGGTACATACGCGAAAGCTCCAGCGGGCAGATGCGCGTTCGCAACTGGGGGTGGAGCCAGGCGACCCCGTGGCCCCATGATTACGATGGCGACGGCAGGGCGGACCTGTGTGTCTATCACGTCGCCACCGGCAACTGGTACATCCAGTTTTCCGGGGACAACAGCGTCGCCGTCCGGAACTGGGGCTGGTCCGCCACGCGTCCGGTCCCCGCCGATTACGATGGAGATCAAAAGGCGGACATCGCCGTTTATCATCCGGCAACGGGCCGATGGTATATCCTGCCAAGCGCCACACAGCACATCCGTGTCTTTGAGCTGGGATCGTCCGCGGAGATCCCGGCGCCGCGCGACTACGACGGAGACGCTATTGCTGACATGGCTGTTTATGATCCACATGGCGACACGTGGCGCATTGAGCCCTCCGCGCCGAGCAAGTAAGGTCGAATGGAGATGGAGCAGCAGAGCCGCAACCGAAATGCTCGACAAGATTAAGCGAAGCGGGTGGTTTAATTCTGCAGCGCCTTTGTATGAATGGAGATATTCGTGTGTCGCGAAGAATAATTTCAGAACTCCTTACCTCGAACCTTAGCCGCAGAACGAGATTTTCATTGATTTGCCAGTAATCGCGGTGATTTTTTTGATGGTATCCACTTCCGAAGAG
>RZZM01000024.1 GCA_009929845.1 Spartobacteria bacterium | reverse complement strand
AGGCAGGCCTTTCAAGGCCTGTATCTCATGGCCACCCCAATAATCTAAATCACGTAGTGATGACCGATCAGGGGCAGGTCATGCGGTCGCTACGCGACGTGGATGTAATCTCAGCTTCCACAAGGCAAGGAGTTCTGAGGATATTCAGCCACTATCCGGTGCTAATATTGCTTCAAATGTCTCACGAAAAATCCGGAAAACCCCATTTTTTTCCCACTCATAACGGCTGTTGGGCATGTTTTTATCTGCGTTCCTCTGCCTTCATTTGCCTACGTTCCTCCGGCGTGACAAGTCCGTGGCTAGCAAAATGGGTTTGAGAAGCTACCATTTTCGGCGCGAAACATGTGCGGCGCGCCGCGCGCGGCAGGCTGAAGAATTCGCTTCCCTTTCGCATGGGAAACTGCTTCACTCCCCGAAAAACAGGGCGCATGGCGCAAACAAGGAGCATGTATGAAAATGGCTAAGCACTATATTCCAGCGGGGATGTTTATATGGATACTACTGGTTGCATTTCATGCGCGGGGCGCGGTATACACGGTGACCAACGCGGGTGACGCAGTGACTGGCGGAACTCTGCGCTGGGCCATCACGCAGGCCAATGCCGTGCCGGGGCCACATACGATCCAATTCAGCCTGCCACCGCCTTACACCATCTCCCCCACCGCCGAACTGCCCCACCTTACCAACCACAATATCCGTATTGATGGCGGGAATTATCCGCCGCGCATTGCGGTGGACGGCTCGGGCGCCGGATATGTGACGGGGCTGAGGCTTTCCTCTGTTACGAATAGCATCATTGAAAAGCTGAAGATCATCAACTACGAGCGCTCCGCGCTCTATCTGCTGGGGGCGAACGATTGCATTGTGCGCGGATGTATGGTCTCTGGTAATGACGGAAACGGCATTGAGGTGATCGGGAACAACAACACTATCGGCGGGACCAATGCCACGGACGGCAACCTGATATATTCCAACATGTTTTACAACCTGCGCCTGGGGGGAAACCTCAGCTCGGGCAACCTGGTGTACGGGAACAAAATCGGCACGGATGCGGCGGGAACCAATCAGTACCCCGGGGGACTGGGCATCATGATTGACGGCCCCAAGGATTCCCGCGTCGGCGGCGCCAGGACCGGTCAGGGAAATGTTATCATGACGGGCGGGCGTTGCTTCTGGATCCTGGGCACCAACACGACGGGGACGCGCGTGCAGGGCAACAAACTGGGAACCGATGTAAACGGCATGCGGACGTTTCCGGCAACCGATTACTGCATTTACCTGGATGATGTAACCGACACCATGATCGGCGGCCTTAAGCCGGGCGAGGGCAACATTATCGCGGGCTACTCGTATGGCATCTATTTGTCGGGGACCGGCAGTATGTACAATTTTGTGGGCGGCAACCTGATCGGCGTGGGGGCCGACGGCACAACCATCCTTTCCAACGGGACCGCGGGCATCGAGATCAGCCGCGCGGCGAACAACATCATCGGCAGTCCCGGGGACGGACGGAATGTCATCGGCGGCTCGCAGAACGGCATCATGGTTCGCTTTTCCGAGGCCGTGAGCAACCAGATTGTCGGCAACTACATCGGTGTGGGCGACGACGGGCTCACGCCGACGCCCAATACGGCGTACAACATATATGTTTTTGACGCGCCGGGAACGATCATCGGCGGCACGAACCTCCTGGAGGGCAATGTGCTCTCCGGATGTCCCTCGACCAGTCTGTTCATCCAGAACAGCGGCTCTTCCAACTCGCAGGTGCTGGGTAATTTCATCGGGACGGACGCCACGGGGATGATCGTGGTGAGTAACCGCTTCAGCGGCATGAATGTCCAGTCCGCCAACAACCTGATCGGATGGAATCTGATTGCGGGCAATGGCAGCAGCGGCATATCGCTGACCACCAGCAATGCCGTGGGCAACCGGATATTCGGCAACCGGATCGGCGTCGATGCCACCGGGACCAACGCCCTGCCCAACAGCGGGGGCATCTACCTGAGCGCCGCTGTCTCCAACCGGATTGGAGGCGTCGGCGCCAACGAAGGCAATGTCATTTCGGGGAACCATGAGGACGGCATCCATCTCACCTTCGGCGCGCGCGGCAATGTCATTGAAAACAACCGGATCGGCACGGACGCCAGTGGTCTCCTGGCACTGGGCAATGGCGAGGACGGCGTGCAGTTCAATACGAGTGTATGTTACAATGAACTGGGCGCTTCCGCGGCCGCGCCTAACCTGATCGGAAACAACGGGCGCTACGGCGTTTACCTGTTCTTTACCACCGGCAATGTGATACGGGCCAACTATATCGGGACCAATGGCGAAGACGAACATCCGAACGGGGACGACGGGGTGCACGCGAATGAAACCGAGGGGACGGAGATTTCGGGCAATGTCATCAGCGCTCATCCGGACAACGGCCTGTATGCATTCCGCGCGCGGGGATTTCGCGTGTATACCAACCGCATCGGCATAAGCGCGATCGGCCTGCCGATGAGCAACGCGGTCTCGGGCGTCCACCTCTGGCAATCTTCCAACGGTCGAATGATCGGTAATATCATCGCGGCCAACGGCCAATACGGGGTCTACAGCCGGGACTGTGATCACACCGAATATCTCGGCAATTACATCGGCACGGACACCAACGGGACCGCGGCCATGGGCAATATGCTTGATGGCCTGTATATCTATGGAGGCGTTTCCAACCGCTTCGGCGCGGCAGGCTCGGCGCACAATGTCATCTCGGGTAATGGCGGCAGCGGCCTGTTCATTGATGGAGGGCCGGGCCATCACACCATCCAGGGCAACCGGATCGGCGTCGACCTCAACGGACAATTCGCAATTCCGAACGCGGGCATTGGCCTCTGCCTGAACGCATTGCCGGAAAACCTCGTGGGCGGTGGCGGGGCAGGCGAGGGCAACATCATTTCCGGCAACGGGTCGTACGGCATTGAAATGGCCGGCGTGGAAGCGGCGCGCAACCGCGTGGTCGGCAACCTGATCGGGACCGACGCCACCGCGACCCAGCCCATCGGCAACGGCGCGCACGGCGTCTACCTGTTTATCAACGCCGCGTCAAACATCGTAGGTGGCGCGACCGCCGCCGAACGTAATATCATCGCCTTCAATGGCGGCGCCGGCGTGGTGGTCGGACGCAACACCAGTGAAGCCGGCACGGTCCGCAACCAGATTGTCGGAAACCGCATATTCATGAACAACGGACTGGGCATCGACCTGGCGGAAGACGGCGTAACGCACAATGACACGTTGGACCCCGACAACGGCCCCAACCGCCTGCAGAACTTCCCGGTCATTGCCCTGGCCTCCAACAACGGCGCACAAATTCGTATCGAGGGCTACCTGGAAAGCCTGCCGTCGTCCACCTTCCTGCTGCATTTCTTCGGCAATGCGCAGGTGAACCCCAGCGGGTATGGCGAAGGGGAAACGATCCTCGGCAGCGCATTTGTTTCCCTGCCCGCCGGCGGCATGGTCGGCTTCACCAACACCTTTGCCGCGCCGGTTTTCCCACCGAACTTCCTCACGGCCACCGCCACCTTGATTGACGGGCTTTACGGCGAAACCTCGGAGTTCTCGCGGCGCTTTGTCATGGACGCCGACAGCGACGGCATGGCCGACGGCTATGAACAGCTCTATTTCGGCAGCATCACCGGCGGCGATCCGTCGGCGGATTTGGATGGCGACCAGGTGTCGAACCTGGGAGAATTCCTGGCGGACACGCAGCCGGACAATGGCGCGGACTACCCGCGGATTACGGCCATGTCGGGCACCGGTTCGGTTGTACAGATAACAGGCGCGCCCCATTCGGCCTACCGGCAATACTCACTGCTGGCAGCCGACGCGCTGCTTCCCGATCCCCCGGCATGGAGCACCCGGGTATCCACGCTGGAGCGGCAGGGCGGCGTCTATACGTTGAGCGCGGACATCCCCCCGGCCTCCACCACCCTGGTATACGGCATCAACGCCAATGTGCCCTGATCTTTTTGCGCCTTGTCCCAGGTTCCCGCCAGGGAGCCTGATGAATATGACAGATTCTGAAAGCGAATCGGGTGGCCGGTGACTGACCACCAGGGCCAGCCCTGGCGCTCCACCCCTGACGGTGAGCCGTGACGTTGTCCAGGCATCAGCCTGGCCGTTCGTTGTTCAGGCTTTAGCCTGCCGCGCACGGCGAGCCACATGCCGAGTCCGCGCATGCGCGCAACAGCGCAAAAAACGACAAAAATCCATAAAAAGCAGCCAAAAATGGCTGTTTTTACGGTTTTCAGCGTGACAATGGCCCATTTTCGCGCAAATTTTTGGCATTTTTCGCCGAAACCTGCTGTTTTTCGCCATTTTTTGCCATTTTATCGCTCACAACGGCTGTTTTCTTCTACTCTGCGTCTCAGCGCCTCTACGTTCAAATTTTTTTAACGCAGAGACGCAGAGACGCAGAGTTGGGTGCCGGAAACGCATGGCACCGCACTTTTGCCTAAAAACGGCAATGCCTTGCGCCGTGCCCTGCGTACGCTGGTCATTGAGGACCTGCCTTCATATATTACGGCATGCCAAGCAATGACCCTCCCGGCTTTAACCCTTGGTGTAACCATGCCACTGTGGCCGCAAGGGTCTTTGAGAAGCTACGTTTTTAGCTCGAAAATGGCCCATTTTTGGCAAATTTCGGGCAATTTTCACTGAAATCGGCGGTTTTTTCGACATTTTCGGCGCGAAACATACGCGGCTCACCGTGCGCGGCAGGCTAAAGCCTGGACAACGAGCGGGCAGGCTAAAGAGCAAATTCAAGGAGGATGCAGATAAAGCATAAGTAAAGATTGTAGACTGTAAACTAAAATCAAAAAAGCTCCGCTCGAATATGACGATGTGGCGTATGGTTTCCGGCTGACCGACGAATCGTACACCCTGGCGTCGCTGGTGGGACGCTACATCTCGCGCAGGCAGTAGCCTTGCGCGAAGTATTTGCGTATGAAGGACAAAATTCAAACGGGTACGGGGTCGGACCTATGTAATCCATTGGAATTCGTGTAGACAGTTTCCATACCCCAGATTTGACTGTGAGTAATTTAAGGTTAACCATAAATTTATCATGAGTATTTTATGGTTGCCCTTAAATTACTCATGATGTAGTTTTGTTTGCATAATGATAAATGAGCGATACATTCAGCCTTATGTTGCTGAAGACCTTCACGACAAGATGGTTTTCATTGGAGGACCGCGGCAGGTGGGAAAAACTACTTGTGCACTTTCATTATTAGGTCCATCTATTGACGAAACATCCCCTGCATATCTGAATTGGGATGTGCTTAAAGATCGTGAAGATATATTGGAAGCCAGAATTCCTGCCGAAGAACCACTTATTATTCTGGATGAGATTCATAAATATTCGCAATGGCGAAACCTTATTAAAGGCTTGTACGACAAAAACAAATCGTCAACTTCATTCATTGTAACCGGATCTGCACGTCTTGACTATTACCGAAAGGGTGGTGATTCACTTGTTGGACGTTACCATTATTACCGCTTACATCCATTTACACTAATGGAATGCTCCGCAAATCCTACTAAAGATATGGCCCTGCAAATGCTGAAATTTGGTGGATTTCCAGAACCCTTGTTTAAAGCTAATGAACGTTTTCATCGACGATGGTTACGTGAGTATTCTGCACGTATTATTCATGATGATCTACGTGATCTTGAAAACGTTCGAGAAATATCAGCGCTCGAACTGCTATTACACCACCTGCCTGACTGCGTAGGATCACCACTATCGATCAACAAATTGAGTAAACTACTTCAGGTTTCACATGAGAGCATTCAGCGGTGGATTTGCATTTTTGAACGACTCTATCTTTGTTATCGCATTTCACCATATGGGACAAAAAGGATAAGAGCCGTAAAGAAGGAACAGAAGCTTTACTTCTGGGATTGGTCTAGAGTAAGTGAACCGGGTATACGTTTCGAAAACATGATTGCCAGTCACCTACTGAAATACTGCCACTTCAAAGAAGATACCCAAGGTTATAATATGGAGTTACGTTTCATACGTGACACCGATAAAAGAGAAGTTGATTTTGTTGTGCTATGCGATGATAAACCAGAATTTGCCGTTGAATGTAAAACCGGTGAACGCAAAGCCTCTGCAGCATGCCGCTATTTTAAAGAAAGGACGAATATCCCCAAATTCTACCAAGTCCATCTGGGAGATAAGGATTTTGGCAATGAAATCGATAATGTGCGAGTTCTCCCGTTCTTAACTTTCTGTAGAGAAGTGGGATTGCCATAATCGCCGTGCGCGGCAGGCTAAAGCCTGGACAACGAGCCTCTTCCCGCTGGGGGAATGTTGTGCTGTGCGGATGGTCGTTGCGAAAGCCCGGGCACATGCCGAACAGCGCAGGCGCAACTGGCGGAACGGGGGCTTAAGGGTTCATGGTCGGCAGAGGCGCGGCGGGCAGTTCCGGGTACATATCCGCGATGATGGCCTTGAATTCCGGGTACGCGCGGATGGAATCAAAATCGCTGTCATTCAGGAAGCGTGAGAGCATCACCGGTGAACAGTATTGCGCGCCGCGATGAATCCATTCGAGGGCGTCGTCGAGGTTATTTTCCAGGACATAGGTTATCGCCATATTAAAATAGGCGGACGCCGTTTCGGGCACGTTATCCACAATGAATTGCAGATGACGGCGGGCCTCGCCGTATTTTCCCAGACGCAGCAGGGAAACGGCCAGGTTGTTATGGATATTCATATCGTCGGGAAAATCACGGGCGGACTGGTCCAGGTAGTCCGCCGCCGCGCCGTAGGAACCGGCAGCCAGGTACATCAGGCCCAGGTTGAGGTAGCCCGCTTTGTAGCCGGGATCGATCTGTATGGAGGAAAGCAACAAGTCCTCGGCCCGGTCGAAATTCCCCTGATGCATATACGCAGTGGCAAGGTTGTTGAACGTCTCCGCGCTGAACGGGTCCGTCTGCAAAGCCGCTTCGAGGGCGACAATCGCCTGGTCAAACTGTCCGCGCTGCGTATAGATAACGCCGAGCATACGCAGGGCGGCATTCATGTCGGGCCAGATGGCCAATGCCTTGCGGGTATACAACTCCGCCTGGTCCCATTCGTGCGCGTGCAGGTAACGATCGGCCATGCGCATATTCCCCATGGCCTCCGCCATTTTCTGGGGATTGATGGGACGACTCTCCTGGGAGGACGGCCGCACGATCTCTTCCACCGACTTGTTCAGCAGCGAGGAAACGCCCAACGGAATGGTGGTGAGGTTGGTTCCCGCAATATTGGTTGTCGCCGGGGCACGGAGGGGGATCGCCAGGTCCTCCTGGCCCTCTTCGTCTTCCGGGGACCAGGTCAGGATCAGCGCCGCGCCCAGAACAGAGAGCATCAGCAGGACAAACGCCAGCGTCCGGCGCAGGGTCAGCGAGCGCGCCTCCGCCTTTTTCAGTTCATAGCCATCCCGATAGGACGGGGATTCATCCTTCTCCTCGACTGATCGGTATATGTTGTCCTTTTGTTCCGGCATATCCATACCCTATGCCGATATGCGGCGAAAGACAAGCCATCACATCAGCAATTGTCAGTCCAACGGAGATCAGGGCTTCGGCTCATGAATCTTCAGGCGCAGCAGGGAGGAACCGCCCGATTGCGCCCGCAGGGGCCGCAGGTATTCGAGTTCCGAACGCATTTCGTTTTCCACTTCGGTCGGATAAGCCTGCCGGACTTTTTGAAACAGGGCCATACCCTCGTCTTTTTGTTGTCCCGCCAGGGCGGCGGCCAGGTAGAGGGAGACGCTCCAGTCGTCGGGGCGTTGCTCCAGCGCCATCCGCAAATACCGTTCCGCCTCGGCATACTCCAGTTCATCAAGTGCGAACAGGGCCTGGGTCATCATGGGCGCCGGATGGGAAGGGACATGCTCAAGCAGTTGTTCAATGGCTTTCTTTGCGGTCTCTTTTTCGCCGATGTTGTAGTAGCAATAGATCAGCACCGCGTTGCGCGACGGCGTCTTAAGCCCGTGGGCTTTGGTTTCTTTCAACAAGACGATCGCGTTTGTCCATTCGCGTTTCCGGATGGCTTCGCAGATATCCCACGAGGAACCTCCGATGGCATCCATGCGTTCCTGCCATACGGCGACCTCGTCCCCCGATGTGGACACGGTCCGGTCAGCCGAACCAGACTCGGGACTCTGCAGATTTCTGCATAGGGTGACATAGCCCGTTTCCCCGAGCAGGGTAGTCAGGGCATCGGCATCTTCGGCGGCCCAACTGCACATGGCGCCGATTTCATCAAACGAAAGCCCCTGAAGGGTTGGTAGTCTCCCCGAACGGCCATCCCGCACATCGATGCACGCCCTATGAAAGCGCGCCACCGTATTCTCTGAATATAAATCCAGCGCGCGCGTCAGCGCCGTGCGGGCCTCTTCCGTATCGCCGGCAAGCAGCAACGCCCCACCCCACCGGGCATACAACCAGGTATCCCCGGGATGTGTCGCAACCAGTTCCGCCCACAGTCGCTCCGCCTCCTTGTAGCGCCTGTTCTCTTTCAGGGCGCGGGCCCGCTGCATCCGCGCCTGCATCCACTCCTGGGGCGTCATCAACGACTCGTCATACGCCATGGCATCCATATCGGGCATTCCCGACGCCGACGACTGCACAAGGATATCCGCTCGCCCCCAAAGGCAGACCGCCGCCAGAAAAACAGAAATGAGTCCAGTATACCGTATCATTATCATCATAATATATCGCCAATCGCACATGCTACAGTACGCCCGTTTGACCCGGATTAGAAAGACAGAAAATTGCGAATCAGCCGTTTTCCCTCTTCCGTCAGTATGGATTCCGGATGAAACTGCACGCCATAGACCGGGAATGATTTGTGCCGCAGGCCCATGATTTCACCTTTTTCGGTTTCCGCGGTGATGGTCAACTCATCCGGCAGGGAGGCCCGTTCGACAATCAATGAATGGTAACGGGTAGCCTGGAAGGGATTCGGCATCCCCTTGAACAGGTCCCGTCCCTCGTGCCGGATCGGCGAGGTCTTGCCATGCATAAGCTGGTCGGCCCGGATCACCCGTCCGCCGAAGGCATCACCGATGCACTGGTGCCCGAGGCACACCCCCAGGGTGGGTATGGAGGGGCCAAAATGACGGATCGCCTCGCAGGAAACACCCGCCTCCTTCGGGGTGCACGGCCCCGGACTGATAATGAGCTTGTCCGGCTTGAGGGCCGTCAACTCCTCCAGGGTACAGACATCGTTGCGGACCACCTGTATATTCGTGTCCAGCTCACCGACATACTGGACCAGGTTGTAGGTAAACGAATCATAGTTATCAATAAACAGAATCACATTGGCCTCCCGTCCCTGCATGGGTCGCGTTCATATTGTTTTTCATCATGACGATTTTGCGTTGATATAGTGTTGCGACAGCGCAATGGCCTTCAGCATGCCGCGCGCCTTGTTTTGTGTTTCCTCGAATTCCTTTTCGGGAATCGAATCGGCGACGATCCCGGCGCCGGCCTGCACGTAGGCCGTCTCTCCATCCAGCACCACCGTACGGATGGTTATGCATGAATCAAGGTTGCCGGTAAACCCGAAATAGCCGACCGCCCCGGCATAGGCGCCGCGCTTGAATTTCTCCAGTTCCGCGATGATTTCCATGGCGCGGATTTTGGGCGCGCCGCTGACGGTTCCCGCCGGGAAGGTCGCCCGCAGCACGTCATAGATGCTGTGCGCCTTGTCCAGGGTTCCCACGACATCCGAAACGATATGCATCACATGGCTGTAGCGTTCGATCACCATCAGTTCCGGCACGCGCACCGAACCGTATTCGCATACCCGCCCCAGGTCGTTACGCGCCAGGTCGACGAGCATGACGTGCTCCGCCCGCTCCTTGGGATCGGCCAGCAGCTCGCGTTCCAGGGCCTGGTCCTTTGCCGGGTCCTCGTCGCGCGGACGCGTGCCGGCGATGGGCCGCACCTCCACATGTCCTTCCTCGCAGCGGACATGAATCTCCGGCGAAGAGCCCACCACCCGTTTGTCGCCGAACTCCAGGCAATACATGTAGGGGGATGGATTGATGGCGCGAAGCGCCCGGTAAATCTCAAGGGCATCACCGGTAAAATCAACTTCAAAGCGTTGCGACAGCACCACCTGGATGATATCACCCGCCCGGATGTATTCCTTGCAGGTTTCGACCGCATCCATGAATTCCTGTTTGGTGACATTGGAGGTAAAGTCCGGCTCGTCCACCTCCTCGTGGGCGTCCCGCAACACATGGGGCACGGGGGTCGCCAGGTAGGAACAGAACTGGTCAATCCGCTGCAGGGCCAGCTCATAGGCCTGCTCCGGATCGTCTTCGATGATGGCATTGGCCACCACCTTGATTGTGTGGCGCACCCGGTCAAAAATCATAATGGTATCGGTGATGCCGAATATGAGATCGGGCCATTGCAGTCCGTCGGCCTGGCACAGGGGCACGCGGGGTTCATACTGGCAAATCGAGTCGTATCCGATGAACCCGACCGCCCCGCCGAAGAAACGCGGAAGCTCCGGGTCGGGCACGGGACGGTATTGGGCCATGCACTCCTGCAGCACGTCCAGGGGGTCCACCTCTTCACGAATGGAGGTTGTCCCATCAATATGCCGCAATTCCACCCGGCGCCCAGTCCCCTGGATAAGGATCCGGGGCATGCCGCCGATAAATGAATACCGCGCGATATGCTCGCCGCCTTCGACGCTTTCGAGCAGGAAACTGCAGGGCATCTCGTGGCGCTCGCGCAACGCCGTCCGCAAACGCTCATAGGCCGACAGGGGCGTATCCTGGTCGGCCAACAGTTCCCGCCATACCGGAATGACATTTCCATGCCGGGCCTTTTCCATAAAACTTTTCTTATCCGGGCAATACATAACGCGCTCCTTATGGGTCCAGGTTCTCCAACCGGCCCGTTTCAAAATCCAGTCGTCGATAGTAGCAGTTACGCGGCTCGCCTTCCCTGTTTTTTGTGTGGCATATCGCCCCGCGCCGCGGACGGACAATATACACGAGGGAATTCTGCTCGCAATTGACGCGCACCTCAATCAAATCAAACATTTCGCCGGAGGTTTTTCCCTTTTCCCACAGGGTATTGCGCGACGTGCTCCAGAAGACCGCCGTACGGGTTTCGAGGGCCTTGTTCAGCGCCTCTTTATTCACATAGGCCACCAGGATAACCTCGTGGGTATCGGCATGCTGGACGGCCACCGGGATAATGCCTGGACTGCCCGCCACAGCCTTCTCAAGTTTGGAAAAATCGAGTTGCAGCACATCGCCTTCTTCAATCCTATTCATTGTATGCTCCCTTGTCATTACCAGCGAACCGGCACACCGCGTTCGCGAAGATAGTCTTTAGTTTCCTGGATGGAAAATTCGCCAAAATGGAAGATGGACGCCGCCAGGACCGCGTCGGCCTTGCCCTGCGCGACCGCCTCGTACAGATGTTCAAGCCTTCCCGCGCCGCCCGAGGCAATTACCGGCACACTGACCGCCTCCGAAACCGCGCGGGTCAGGGCCAGGTCATAACCGTCTTTCGTGCCGTCGCAATCCATACTGGTCAACAGGATTTCCCCGGCGCCGCGGGCGACCCCTTCGCAGGCCCACTCCACCGCGTCGCGCCCGACGGGCGTACGCCCGCCATGCGTGTAGACCGTCCACCCCCGACCGTCGGCATGGCGCTTCGCGTCGATGGCCAGCACAATGCACTGGCTGCCGAACTGTTCCGAGGCCTCGTTGATCAGCGCCGGACGGTTAACCGCCGCGGTATTCACCGAAACCTTGTCCGCGCCCGCCTGCAGCATGGTCCGCACATCCGCGCATTCCCGGATACCGCCCCCGACCGTCAACGGGACAAAGACCTGCCGGGCCACGCGCCGGACGACATCCACCATGGTATCGCGGCCCTCATGTGAAGCGGTGATATCAAGAAACGTGATCTCGTCCGCTCCCTGCAAGCTGTAGGCCCGGGCGGTTTCCACCGGATCACCGGCGTCCCTCAGTTCCACAAAATTCACGCCTTTGACCACGCGACCTTCCGTCACGTCCAGGCATGGTATTATTCTTTTTGCCAACATCTTGTCATTCCTGCCAATAAAAAAACCCCGGTATTCCGGGGCTCCACGAAATCAGCATACGCTGACACAAGCTGCGTTATACCCCAGCTTTACCAACGTTATGCCACCAATACTTGTTTTTCATAATGCCCGATAGAGTACCGTCTTCTGCCTCAAGCGCAAGTCCATTATTGGGGGTTTGCAAAGATTGTTACCCTGCGCGGGAAAATCATGTGCGCTTACGCGTTAAAAAATCTGGCCGCCGGTTCTTCGGGGGCGTATGCTGTTGGTTGTTGTGCGGGTAAACGCGTGTACCGCATGGTCAGCAGGTTAACAGACAGGTAGAAAGGATGTATACATGATCCCGGATGTGCCGATTCAACTTATTTCCTGGATGGTCGGGTTTCTTCTGATTGCCGCCCTGGGCGCCATTTTTTTCCGCCAGATACATTTTCCTTACACCATTGGCCTGGTGCTTGTCGGCCTGGCCCTGGGCAGTATGGCCGATCGTTTTGAGCCGCTGGCGTTTGTACACCATTTTCACCTGACCCCGAACATCATCCTGTATATCCTGCTTCCCACCCTGATTTATGACGCGGCGCTCAATATCGACACCCGCCTGCTGGTCAAGAACCTTACCCCGGTGGTGGCCCTGGCCGCGCCGGGGCTGGTCATCGCCACGCTGATTACCGGCGGCCTGGTGGCCCTGATCAGTCCGTTGGGGTTAGGAGCCGCCATGGTGTTCGGGGCATTGATATCCGCAACGGACCCGGTGGCGGTGATTGCCCTCTTCAAGGAACTGGGCGCCCCGAAACGGTTGACCATGCTGGTGGATGGCGAAAGCCTGTTCAACGACGCCACGTCCATTGTCGCCTTTGACATCATGCGCGGGCTGGTGGTCGGCGGGGTACTGACCGGCACCGTGCTGTTTTCGGCCACCAGTCAATTCATCCTGGTCTTTTTGGGCGGATTCCTGGTTGGCGCGCTGATCGGCTACGCGATGATCCTCATCTTCATGCTCGCCAAAAACGATCCGCTTATCGAGATCGCGATATCGAGTGTGATTGCCTACGCCGCCTTCATCCTGGCGCAATATTACCTGAACCTGTCGGGGGTCATGGCCGTGGTTGGCGCCGGCCTGGTGATTGCCTGGTACGGAGCCACGCATTTCACCCCGGCCGTCAAGGCCTACATGGAACAGTTCTGGTCCTACGCCTCCTTCCTGGCCAACAGCTTCATTTTCCTGCTGCTGGGCCTGACGGAAGATTTCATCACCCGTGGGATCGGCCGATGGACACAATACGCCCTGATCATTGCCGTCGCCATCGTCAGTATCCTTATTGCGCGCGCCGTGGTCATCTTCGGTCTGGTGCCTCTACTCAACCGGCTGCCCAAGTCCGAGTATATTGGCAAACGCAAACAAGCGGTGATGTTCTGGGGCGGGTTGCGCGGCGCGTTGCCGATCGGCCTGGCCATCAGCCTGCCTGCCGACTTCCCGAATCGCGCCGAGATCATTCAAATGACCCTGGGCGTGGTCATGTTTACCCTGCTCCTGCAGGGCACCACCATCAGCAAACTGATGCACGCGCTCAAGCTGGACCAACCTAACCTGGCCGACCGGCTGAGTCGCGCACAGGCCCTCATCTCCGCGCGCAAGGAAGCGCACCGACGCATTTCACAGCTCGAACAAACGCGGCCCATGCTGCCCAAAACACTGATCAAGAATGTGGGCGACAAGTACCTCCGGGGCATTACCGAAGCGGAAAAGGCCCTCCAGGAACTGCAGGCAGAAGAAACAGCGGTGGCCTCATCGCCGGAAATCATCCTCTGGCTGCAAGCGACCACCGTAGCCCGGAAAATGTACCACACTTTCTTCGAGAAAGCGTTCATTTCCCTCGCCGTGCTCCGGGAAGCGGAGCACAGCATTGATTTGACCATGAGCGAAGTCCGCAAGGGCAAACAACCGCACCCCTTCCATCCGCTGCTTCCCGTCTACTACAAATGGAACAGGGTGCTTTCCCTGCAGGCCGCCCGCCTCTTTCCGCGCGCCGCATGGGTCCGCGCCTGGGGCCTGGCCATCACGCGCACGGAATATGAGCGCGCCAGCGCCCTGGTGGACGTTTGCACGCAAATCCAGCATGAACTGCCGAGAATGGGCGAGCTGTGCGGAGCGAGCAAGGACACCATTGACGCCTGCCGCGCCCACTTCCGCGACCGTCGCCAGCAGGCCATCGCCTACCTGGAAAAAATCGCGAAAAAATATCCGAACAGCATGAAACTCATTGAGGAAAGCGCAGTCGAAAAGATCGCCTTTGACACCGAACGGCAAACCGTCAATGAAATACTGGGCAAGGGCGGCATCAGCCCCACCGTGGCAGAGTCGCTCTATACGGATATTTCCGTGCAGAGCAAAAGCATGGCCCTGGCCAACCAACGTAAAGAAGGAGAGGCGGATATCTTATGATCTGGACCGCGCTGAGTTTACTGTTGGGGACCGCCGTGGGCGCCTTTATTCTATGGAGCCTGATCCGGTCGCGGGTAGCCGTGCTGGAGGAACGCGTCAGCCACCGGGAGGCGGAACTGGCCGAAAAGCGGGAGGAAGCCGCGACCTGGCGGGAGGACTGTCGGCAGTGGCAGGAAAAGGCGGCCCGCCTGGAACAGGAGCAGGCGCGCCTGGAAGCCGCCGCCCGCGAAGAGCGGCGCGGCATGGAGGAAAAGCTCCAACTGCTTGATGAGTCGCGTGAAAAACTTAAACTGGAGTTCGAACATCTGGCCCATCAAATCTTCGAGGACCGGACACAAAAACTCACGGACAAAAGCAAGGCAGAACTGTCCAGCCTATTGACCCCGCTCAAGGAACAGTTGGCTTTTTTCCGCCAACGGATTGACGAGGTGCATACGGAGGAATCTAAAGGACGGGCCTCGTTACTCAACGAGGTACAAACCTTGCGTCGGCTCAATGAACAAGTCAGCCGTGAAGCCGTTAACCTGACCAACGCCCTGAAGGGCGATACCAAGAAGCAGGGCAACTGGGGCGAGTTGATCCTGGAGCGCGTCCTTGAAGAGTCCGGGCTGGCAAAAGGCCGCGAGTATGAAACCCAGGTGCATTTGCGGGACCGGCACGGCGGAGAGCAGAAACGCTACCCCGATGTAGTGGTCCACCTTCCGGAAGGCAGGGATGTGGTCATTGATTCGAAAATTTCACTGAAGGACTACGAACTGTTTTGCTCCGCGGAAACCGAGGCTGAACGGGAGACCGCCTTCAAGGCGCATGTCCAATCTGTCCGGCGGCACATGGACAATCTCAGCCAAAAGCATTATGAAGAGCTGGAAGGCATCAACTCGCTTGATATTGTGATCCTGTGCATCCCGGTGGAACCCGCGTTCATCGCCGCGGTATCGAGGGACAACGGGCTGTATGAAGAAGGCTTCAGGAAACGGATCATGCTGGTCGGCCCCTCGACCCTGCTGCTGACCCTGCGCATCATTGCCGCCATGTGGAAACAGGAAGACCAGACCCGCAATGCCCTCGCGATCGCGGACCGGGGCCAACGCCTGTATGAAAAATTCGTGGGCTTTATCGCCGACCTTGAAGCCGTCGGAAAAAGCCTGGATCAGGCCCGCAACGCCTATGACCAGGCCTACAACAAGCTTACCAACGGTCCGGGCAATCTGGTCGGCCAGTCGCAAAAACTGCTTGAACTGGGCGTGAAGACAAAAAAGAAGCTCCCCCCCGAGCTTGTTGAAAAAAGCGTTCTGTATCTGCCGGAATGATTACACGCCGTCAATTCATACTCGGAGGCGCCGCCACGTTAGGCCTGGGTGTATTTGTCGACATGCGCGTGATTGAACCCCGTTGGCTGGGGGTCGATCACAGGACCATACACCTGCCGGGCGTCGATCTCGAAAGGCCCATACGCATTCTGCACCTGGCGGATATGCACCTCTCCGACACGGTATCACTTTCCTTCATTCGCCGGGCATTTCTAAAGGGCCTCGCCTACAGACCCGATTTGATTTGCCTGACCGGCGACTTTATCTCAACACGCATCAAGAACCCCGAGGCGTATGTAGCGACCCTCCGGCTCTTATCCGATCGCGCCCCCTGTTTTGCCTGCCCCGGCAATCATGATGGCGGAGATTGGGTGAAAAGCCACGGCGGCTACAATGACCTTACGGTCTTCCGTGCCCTGCTGCACGCTGCGGATATCACACTGCTTGTTAACCAATGGGAAACGGTGTCGATCAAGGGTCAACCGATCCGACTGGTCGCGCTTGGCGATCTCTGGGCGATGGAAGCCAGGCCCAAGACGGCCTTCAAAAACGTACCGCCCAACAGCCGCACGCCTTGTATCCTGCTCTCGCACAACCCGGATTCCAAAGATATCTGCGCCGACTATCCCTGGGACCTCATGCTATGTGGACATACACACGGGGGACAGCTCAAACTACCCCTGCTGGGCACCCCCTTCGCCCCTGTTCGTGATCATCGGTTTGTCGCCGGGCTTCACCCCTGGAGCAACCGCCTGATCTACACTACCCGCGGCATCGGCAATATTTTCGGCCTGCGCTTCAACTGCCGACCGGAAGTATCCATTCTGGACATTTCCGCCTGAAGGTTACCGTAGGTAGAGGCGGTCGCCATAGGGCACTTTCAAACCGTATTGGTCGGCGGTGGCATAAATGTCTTCCAAAATCGCGGGGTCCCTCGTCTTGATGTGCTCGCCTATGAGGTTGTAAATCCGCCGCCAGGCCCATTCCACCGCAAGGGTTTCATCGGCCTGCCGGGCATTAACCCAGTCCAATGCAAACACCATATCGTGCATCTTGCCGCCTGAACGTCCAATGATCTGAAACGCCGTCTGGGGCATCAACCGGGGACAGCGTCCATAAATCACCAGGGGACGGTCGAGGTACAGGTGGGTAAGTGACCGCGGATAGATATCCTGCCTGTCCACACCGGAAAAATGATACTTCAAGTCGCTCAGCACCGGACGGCTCAGTTCGACGGCCCATTTTTCAATGGCGTCGGGGATGTCCGCGTTTTTCTCAACCACCAGGGAATCCCCCCTGTTCCGGAAGCTGATCAGGTCAAGCAGGAAGCGATTCACTTTTTTGCCGCCGCCGACACTGAATACGGAAAACCGCCCGTCATTGCGGCGGGTAAACTGTTCGATGATATCCGAACTGTCGACCAGGCCGGTGGTGGGGCGTCCGTCACTGACCATGACCGCAATGACAGGACGTTCGGGGTCCGAGGGCGTCTCCAGGATTTCCTTGAGCGAAGCGAAGACATCCGTGCGGCCCATGGAGCGCATATCCTCGATAAACCAGCGCGCCCGGGCCCGGCTGGCCGCCTGCAGGCTGGTCCAGTCTTCAAAGCAACGATACGGGGCCTCGCGAAACCCGATCACATTAAGGCGGTCCCCGACGGCCAGGTGGTCGATCCACCGCTGCAAGCCGACTTTGCACTGATTCAATTTGCCCTGCGTCATGCTCTCTGAACAATCCTGGATGAGCAACACATCCCGGGGCAAGACCGGCAGCACATCCGCTCCGGCGCGCTCGATCGCGATTTTGAAATAGGCGTAGGGGTCATCCGCCGGACGAGCCACGGCGACACGCAACGTCAGCAACTCTTCCACCGCCTCGATTTCCGTAACCTCCTCGATGGTCTCGGCGACAAGCTGCGAGGCCTCGATGCGCGGCTCGTAGGGGTCGAATCTGGGGTCCTGGCGGGTCATGGCCTCCTCAAGGAGGGTCTCCGCCGCCGCGGACCGTCCGCCGGGCAGCAACGAGGCCACCGGGGCCTCGATCATCGTTGCGGGCAGGGAATACCGGCCGGAGATATCCGCGTCAAGTTGAACCGGCATGACAATATCCGCCGCCTCGAACTGCCGGTCCAGGTCAGGAATGTACTGCCGCGGGATGGTCGCCATTTCCTGTTCGAAGAGGGTATCCTGCAGCTCGATAATCTCGCGGCGGGGGATATAGGCCTCATCGGCGACAGGCGGCAGTTGCGGGTCCGCGATCACGGCCTCCGTTCCCAGGGGGTCCACCTGACTGATCACCGGTTCGTCCAGCACGTTCTCATTGACCGTGGCGGGGAACACAGCCAGGTCGCTCTCCGTATCCACGAGCGCAAACTCGCGGCTCAGGATGTCATCGTAGCGCTCCAGGTCCTCCGGGATCGCCTGATCCACCGCCTGCATGCGGATGCTTCTGGTGCGGTCCGCGGCGGGATGAAGGGCTGGGTCCCCAAGCCTGAGCGGTGGGAACCACCCGATCAGCAGCGCGTGCAAAACAATGGAGACAGCCACCGCGGTCCCCGCCGCAAGCATGTGGCGGGGACGCGTCGGATTTAACGAATAACCCGGGCTGTCCATCCCGCAAGAGTGTACAGGGTTACCCCTGCAATGCCAGCAGAAATTCCGCGTTACTATTTGTCTTCTTCAGACGGCTGATCAGCAACTCCATTGCTTCGACCGCCGGCACCCCGTTCAGGGCCTTGCGCAGCACCCAAATCCGTTGTATTTCATCCGGATGCAACAGGAGTTCTTCTTTCCGGGTGCCCGACCTTTCCACATTGATACTCGGGAAGATACGCTTGTCCACGAGGTTGCGGTCCAGCCCCAGCTCCATATTGCCAGTCCCCTTGAATTCCTCGAAGATGACCTCATCCATCCGGCTGCCGGTATCCACCAGCGCGGTGGCGATGATGGTCAGGCTCCCGCCATTTTCAAAATTGCGGGCCGCGCCGAAGAAGCGTTTGGGTTTATGCAGCGCATTGGCGTCCACACCGCCGGACAGGATTTTTCCGCTATGCGGCTGGAGCGTATTATACGCGCGGGCCAGCCGGGTAATACTGTCGAGGAGGATGACCACATCGCGACCGCATTCGGTCATGCGCTTGGCCATTTCGATCACGATTTCGGCCACCTGGGTATGCCGTTCGGGCGGCTCGTCAAAGGTGGAACTCAACACCTCGGCCTTGGTATTACGGATCATATCCGTCACTTCTTCGGGGCGTTCATCGATCAACAGGATGATCAGTTTCACTTCCGGGTTATTGGCGGAGATACTGTTGGCGATCTTCTGCAACAGCACCGTTTTACCGGTACGCGGGGGCGCCACGATGAGGCCGCGCTGTCCTTTCCCAATGGGGGTCAGCAGGTCCATCACGCGCATGGAGATCTCTTTGGGTTCGCGTTCCAGGACCAGGCGCTGATCCGGGAAAAGCGGCGTCATATTTTCAAACGGAATTTTCCGGCGCGCGTTCTCTGGGTCGTCCTCATTGATCTGATCGACCTTCAGCAGCGCAAAGAAGCGTTCTTTTTCCTTGGGCGGACGAATTTCGCCCACCACGAAATCTCCGTTACGCAGGCCGAAGCGACGAATCTGGGACGGGGATACGTAGATATCCTCCGGGCAGGGCAAATAATTGTAATAGGTCGAGCGAAGGAAACCAAAGCCGTCGGGCAGGATTTCGAGAATGCCGCGGCCTTTGGCGCTGCCGCCGCCACGCGCATGCAGTTTCAGGATTTCGAAGATCAGCTCATGCTTGCGCAGGGCGCCGATTTCATCCAATCCCAAGTCCGCCGCCATGCTCATCAGGTCGGGCACCGTGGTCAATTGCAAATCGGGCAATTCAAGCTCGACGCCCTTACGATCGGGAACAACGATGTTTTTATTCTGGTAGGTATCGCTGCCTCCACCGCCCCCCACATTACCGCTGCCCCCCACGCCAATGACGCCGCCACTACCGCCGCCTTTTTGCTTGTTCTTCTTGCCACGCCCCTGGGGCTTGCCACCCTTTTTCTTGGCATTCTGCTGGTTATTCTGGTGCCGTTGCCAGGCCTCGTCCCCGCCCATGCTCACTGGCCGATCCTGAAGTTTTACCGGGGGAGGGGTTTCGGGGCTCTCATCCTTCGTTTCGGGCTTTTGGGTTTCCTCTGCGGACGGTTGCCGCTCCCCAGCGGTTGGCTCACTCGCCGCTACAGGTTCCTTAACGGGCGCATCCGGCGCCTTTTCAGGTGTCCCGGGTTTTGGCGCCTCCGGGGTAGCGGTCGCTTTGGGGGTTTCGGTCGCTTTGGGGGTTTCGGTCGCTTTGGGGGTAGCGGTCGCTTTGGCGGTTTCGGTCGCTTCTTTGGCTGCGGATTCAGCCGCTTTCTTTTTTGCCTTTTCCTCCGGCGATTTCGGGGGGCGTCCGCGTTTGCGGGGTGCTTTCTTGGTCGGGTTACTGGTTTCTTCAGCCATGACTCCTCATCTCCTTGTTAAGAATGGTAACCAGCAATGCGCTGGTACGTTCGTATAAATCCTCTAATGTTCCATTATTAATGATGCCGTAATCCGCACGTCGCTCCTTTTCTTCCAGGGGCATCTGCGCCTTCAAACGCATCGCGATCTCTTCATTCGACAATCCTCGTTGCCGCATGCGCGCGCAGACAATCTCAGGGGAAGCCGACACACACACAATGGCATTCCAGGGGGCGGTCTCACCTACCTCAAAAAGCAGGGGGATGATTCCCGCGACATGGGTTCCGTTGTCTGTTTGGGTTTTGACCCAGTTACGTATTTCAGCAAGAACCACAGGATGGACTATTTGGTTGAGTAATTGCAATTCATTTTTATCAGCAAAAACACGTCGCCCAAGCAGGCTCCTGTCCAGTTGGCCATCCGGGGCAATCACGTCCTTCCCAAAATGGGCAACAACCTTCTCGTACACCTCCTGGCCGGGGACCATGAATCCGTGCGCGATGTCATCCGCGTCCCGCACCGCGAACCCCTTGCGGGCCAACACGCGCCCAACCGCTGATTTGCCACAGGCAATACCACCGGTGATGCCCAGCGCTATTCCTTTTTTCGTCATTTCATATCCTGTTCAACTATGGGCCACGGGGTAAAGCCCTGCCCGTATAACGAGGCCACATGCCTGATTACTTCCATCGCGTTGGTATTATCGGGATCAAACTTCAGGGCCCAGATAGCCAATTCATCCGCCCGCGGAAGATCGCCCCGCTCCAGCGCGATCCACGCCTCCTGGGTCTGCCTGGCGGACATCATCTGGTCCCGCCTGGTGACAATATCGAACACCCGGTACTTGTGGTTACCCCACAGCAATTTAAAATATCGACTTTCATCCGGTGTAAACTCAAACATGCGCGCCGCCGCGTCTTCCGGCGGCTCCAGCGCATTCACAAAATATCTCATCTGCCGCTCCGGGCTCCTTCGTGAAAACTCGCCCAGGGCGTACACGTAATACTGCGCGCCATAGGGCTCAATCCAGTCCCGGAAATCCTTCTCGGTTCCGGTAAACAACACGTTCCCGTACTCGCGCACCCTGTCTCGAATCCGTTGTGATTCAAATTTCGGATGCAAAACAATGGGACAACCGCCATACGTCAGCAACGAAGCGCTCACGCCAAAATTTGCCAGCACTGGATCAGGCGCCATATGCTCAGCCGCCCATCCGGTCAACTCATCAAGTTCCTCGTAGTACACGCCGGGCCGACCCCATCGCCAGGGCTCTTTTACCACATGTTGCATTTCGACCATCCAGCCTAATGCAAGCACAACAACCATCAGGTATCCTTTCCACCCGCCTCTGTCCCACAGTATGGACAGCGCGCCGCCCAGGACCGCGGCGGCAAACACCGCCAGGAATACGTGAAAACGCACAAATAAAACAAACGCCGCAAGAGAAGCCGCAAAATTGAAGATTAACTGGTAACAGCCCATCTTCGGCTGTCCTCTCCGGCCGCGGCACAATATCGCTATTGCGCCCAAAGAAAGCAGCAACATGGCGGGAAAAAGGTCCCATGTCAACCCCCAAGTTAAAGAATTAAGGGCGGGAACCCACATGATGCGCTGCTCAAAGGTCAGCAAGGCCGGGTCCATGGGCTTCACATTGAGAAAACGGAGTTTGGCAAACAGCAGTTCAGCGAAATGCCCATACGCATGACGGTAGAAGTGTCCGAGCAGCATGCCGACCGGTAAGGGCAGCAACATGTTTGTCACCAAACGAAGTTTCCGGTGTGTTGCGTGCGTAAGGGATCCCGCGCTCAGCATACCCGCCAGCGCGCCATAGGCCAACAACATGCCGGGGGAGAGCCACCACAAATGCGCGCGCATATAGGGATTAATGAAACTGGCCGCCAGCAGGGCCATGCACTGCGTGATCCAGACAGTATCCAGACCGGGTCCGTCGCCCTCCCCCGCGTAAGCGCGCCACAACCGGACACACGCGCCCGTGGCCCACAGCGCCACATAGAACTGGATCAGGTCCCAGGTCATCGCGGCAAAGGCCAGGCACAGGGCGGAGCAGACGGCCCGCCACCAGAACGCCAGGGACTGTTTTTCCTGCCTGCGCGCCCACGCGTCAAAGGCAAAGTGGGCGATCAGGAGCGGAAGGGCAAAATTCTCGCGCGAGAGTTCCTGGCCGGTGGAGCGGATGACACTGGAGAGGGCCACGGCATAAAAGGCGCCCGCGACCATCCCGCCAAGGCGCGATCCAAACAACCCATACACCCAAATGGCCAGCAATGGAATCCCCAGGCAGAACCAGAACAACGCGGCGCCCCGAACGCGTTCCGGCAACGGAATACGTGATGGCATCAGATGGGCCGCCGCCGCATAGATGTATTCCGCCCCGATACTGTAGGTGGATCGGGGATTGACGCCTTCGGGATACTGCACATCCGTATCCACTTCCGGCAATCCATGACCGTAATAGATTTTCTCCGTCAGCCGGTATTGGAGGGCGCTTTCGAGGGTAAAAGGCAGGGTACGTCCACGTACCAGCTCGTACTGGGCGGACAGCACCGTACAGCGCGCCCACATGCCCGCAAAAAACAGGACGACAAGAGCCAGAAAAAAGCTCCAACGAATTATCTTCCGTGAACCCATAGGTACTTCCTCTTACAAACAGCAGCAGGACGACATCACATAAACAGGTCGGGTTGTAACTGTTTTTTAAAGCTGCTGGTCAGGCTTTGTAATTCATACTGTTGGGAAAAGGCAATCAACGCCTGATAATCCGGTTGCCTGATCGTCAACGCATCCCATCCCCGATGCACATCCAAATCACACCGAAGGCGTGTTAATTTCACATTCCGTTCGACCCTGTCCCGCGCCGCATGCAGGGCGGCGGCCAACCGCTCGGGCTTCAGGTGGTCGATGTGGTCCAGTACGCCGTCCAATGTTCCATACTCCCCCAGCCACTTGGCCGCCGTCTTGCCGCCCACACCGGGAACCCCCGGAATATTGTCCGACTGGTCCCCCACCAGCGCCAGCCAGTCGACAATCTGGTCGGGGCGCACCCCGGTCTTCTCCTGTATCGCGGCCGCATCCATGACCCTGCCGTCCTTGCCCGGCAGGATGATATGCACATGATCATCGACCAACTGGAACATATCCTTGTCCCCTGTCGCAATATAAACATCCATCCCTTCCTCACGGCCCCTGGCCGTCAGGCTGGCCAGGAGATCGTCCGCCTCCTGCCGGTCTTCCCTCAACACCGGGCAGTTATAACAGGCGAGAAAATCATTGATCGGCTCAAGCTGCGCGCGCAGCGGGTCCGGCATCGGTTTACGCTGGGCCTTGTAATCTGGCAGGAGGGCCATACGTTCCTCGGGCAACCCGCCATCAAAGACAACGGCGCGATGCGATGGCTTGAAGCGTTCATCGTACATCTGTACAGCGCGAATAAACCCGAACAGGGCGTTGGTCGGGGTTCCGTCCTTCGTCGCGAGGTCACGGATCCCGTAAAAGGAGCGATAGGCCATCGCCATGCCGTCAATCAGGAGTAACAGGTTGTGAGCCATTGCCATATTCCGGAATTAAAAATCCCATTTAATTGGTCCGCGCCAAAACGCGACATGTTCAAGTATACACAACGCCACCAACCGGTTGGATACCACCTCGGCATGACGCCGATGGGGCGATTAACGCCCCATCAAGCCATAGTTAAAACAGTCTGCGTTGATCAGTTCTGCACATCCACGGCGCCACCGGCGAATTCCACCGAATGGATCGGCTTGCCGGAGGGGTCAACAAGGCGTGCGGTAACAAAAATCAGTAGATTCATTTTCTGGCTGTACTCGCCCTTGCTGCGGAACAGATGTCCGAGCAGGGGAATATCGCCAAGGATGGGCACTTTGTCATTCATGGTGACCAACTGCTCGCGCATCAGGCCGCCCATCACGACCGTCTGTCCATCCCAGATAACCAGGCTGGTCGTGACATTACGACTGCTGAAGATGGGCTGCGGGATATTATAGCTCCACTTCTGGGTATTATCCCCCGTCAGCGTGCCGGGCCGGGTCATTTCGAAATCCGAACCATACTGAATCCAGTCGACCAGCTCGGAGACCTCGGGGATCATGGTCAAGTCGATGGTATAGCTGTCCGGACCGACCGTCGGGGTCACATTGAGGATCACACCGGTTTCCCTGGTCTCGAAACCGCCCGGCGTAACCGTCGGCGGCGTAACCATGTTGCCCTCGCTCTGAATCGTCGGCTGGGTTACTTCAAATTCGGTGGGATAGATAATTTCCCGCACAATCTCGATCTGCGCGTTGACACCGCTGCGTGTGGTCACACGCGGCGCAGAGAGGAGGTCGGCGCCGCCACTCTGGTTGAGCGCATGGATGACCAGTGACATTTCCGGATTGGTCAGGACACTGGCAAAGGTCAGGATGTTGCCCATGGGATTGGCCGTACCGGCCGTCACGGCACTGACGGGATTCACCGCGCCGATGGAGCGGTCAAAGCCAAAGTAGCGCAATCCCTTGGTAAAGCCCTCGGAATCTTTGTTCACCTGCACGCGTTCCTGTCCGCCAACCGGCGCGGAACCTTTCTTCTGCGCGATCTCCCAGTTATCGTTCAGGATCCACTCCAATCCAAGTTCTTCGAGATTGTTTTGCGAAAGCTCGACAAAGCGGGCCTCGATTTCGACCTGGTGGGGAGGGATATTGATCAGGGCGAGGATACGTTCAAACACTTCCAGATTTTCCGCCGTATTGGCGACGATCAACTGACTGATCCCCTGGTTGTAGGTAATGGAGGTGCCGCGCGGGAAGGGAACGCCCGCCTTTTCGAAGAAATCTTTGACATCCTGTCTCGACATGGAAACGGAGCCGCCATCCATGCCGATAAAGCCACCGGTATCGCGCTGGCTTTCCTCTTCACGCTGGATAACCACATCCAGGAAGGACGGTTGCACCGGATACATGCGGGTAATGACCGTGCCCGCCACATAATCCGACGGGGTAATAATCACGACATTGCCGTCAATGCGATAGCGCAGACCGGCCACTTCCGTAATAATCTTGAGCGCGTCATGCAGGGAAATGCGGCGAAGGTTTAAGGTGATGGTCGGCACGGAACTTCCACCGGCGGAGAAGGTTTCCTGGGCCGGCTCATCAAAGCCCCCGCCAAAATCATCATCGCCCCAACCGCCCAGGTCGTCAAATCCTCCACCAAACCCCAACTTGGATGCCGGGGCTTCCGCCGGTTCCGATGAACCTATGTTGAGATTGAGGATAATGTTAACACCATCGCCATCGGGGTCCCCGGCCACGCTCTCTTCGACCAGGAAGTTAACCACATCCTGTATATTGGCCGAGCGAAACTCAATGGCTGGGATAATGATTTTATCCATTTTCGTGCGAAGCTGTTCAGATGGAGTTACGGTACTAACCGTTCCCTGGTAGCGGACTTCATCCGGAAGCTGCACGGCCTCGATAATGGGAGGGTTCCAGGTTTCACGCACACGGGCCATCGCCTTGGCCAGATTGGCATCCCGCTCGGTAGTGGCGATTTTGTATTTACGCTCCTCGATTTTCTTCAGGTAACGCATGGCGTCGACATTATACTCATCCTTGAGCAGGACCTGTTCAAACAGCGCCTCCGCCGCATTGTAGTCCTTGATATCATAGAACTGCCGGGCTTCTTTAAGCAATTGGGCAATATCCTTGCCTCGTTGAATAATAATCGGGCGTTCCTTTACAGGCACCGGAATGCCAATCTGGCTTTCCTGGATTTTCGCTTCACGCTCAATCTTTTTCAGCAAACTCAATGACGGCCCATGGTCCGGCACATATTTCAGCGCCTGCCCGACCAGCGAGCGCGCTTCAGTCATGTCCCCGCGGGCCTTGTAAAGCTCACGCGCCAACTGGTAATCCGCCTCGGCCAGCCCCCACTTGGCCCGGTCGATATCCGAGCGGGTCGCCGCGCGCGCCGGAATCAGGTTCAGGGCCTCTTCAAAATCCAACTTGGCCTGTGGATAGTCGCGCACATTTAAACTGCGGTACGCGGCTTCCAACTGTTTAAGCCCCTGCACTTCAGCCGCCTGACGGCGCACTTCTTCCTGCATGGCCATCGCGCGGGCTTTCGCCTCGGCATCGCTTGGACCCGCCTTTTCTTCGACATCGACCTCTTCGAAAGCATCCTCCTCAACAGGCTCGGCGACAACCTCCTCGTCTATATCCACCCTATCGACTTCTTCACCGAACGCCATGTCGTCATCCATGGCAACATCCTCATCGGTCGCCTCCTCCAACTCCGCTTCTTCCAGGGCATCGAGATCAAGCATGCTGTCGTCATCGTCCGCGAGCATATCACCCATGTCCATGTCCGCATCATCATCGGCAACAACATCAACGTCAAACGCATCAACCTCCTCGACCATGAAATCATCATCCATTTCGATTTCGACGGATTCCATTTCGACTATTTCGTCCACGGGGGGCGCGGGAACGTCCAAAGAGGCCGGCTCACCAGGTTCGGGTTGGGTTGACGTTGCTTCCGCCGACTGTTCCTGTACAGGCTCTTCTGTTAAATCTTGCAGAAGAGACTCAAGATCAAGATCATCATCCTGAGCTAAAGCTCCAGTACCGTGGAACCCCCACAAAAGCAGTAATACCGCGAGAATGGTTTTGGTGACCCTCATCGGATTTTACCTCCTTGAATTATTTTCATCTGTTTCTTTAGTTACGGTTTAGTCCAACAAAAATTTAATTACTCTCGAAATCGTTATCTTCCGGCTGTTCGACCTCAACAGCCGACTTGCTGTCAGGCGGCTCACGCACACTACCCTCCGCCGCGGCGATTCCGCTTCCCTGGGCCTGCTCTTCAGCGCCGCCCCCTTGAATCTCAATCCGCTCGTCGTCGGATATCATGGCTACCTGGATATTTTCATCGGTTTCAACGTCGCGAATTAAGACACGATCACGACCAATGTCAATGATTTTATATGCCTTTCCCCTGATTTTGATCTCATCATCAATCTGGACCCGGTAGGTTTGGCCATTTAAAAGAAAGACCAGCCCGGCCAGGCGTTCCTGGCGTTTCTGAGCCTTATTGTAGATCAGATCGACATCTTTTCCATCCTTGGTCAGCACCAGCACGGAATCATTCCGCTTGCCTGTCGGGGTATCCTGGATATTTTCATCATAAGACTTAACTGTGTAGCCCTCCACATCTTCCCCCAGTTTTGCGAAGTATGTCTTGTCCAGGGAACGCATGTTAAGCTGGAATTTCCTACTGCCGTCGGAGGAGGTGCTGACCCCCTTGAAGCGCATCATAAACGGGCGGGAAATCACCCTGAACACGCGCAGTTTAGCCACCACGGAGGGGTAAT
>RZZM01000692.1 GCA_009929845.1 Spartobacteria bacterium | reverse complement strand
GTTTTGAGTGGGCCGGGCACTCCGCGATGCTCCCTTGGCGCATTGCGTGATTTCAAGACCCCATGTTCCGCTTCTCTTTTCTGCTGTTAGCTTCTTTCTTCGAGTTTTCCTCTGATCCACTTGGGATCACGAAGCATTGGGAGAACAGCAACGACGTAAGCACTGTTGTTCTTTACCTCATAGTAAACGGCATACGGAAAGCGCTTTGAAAGCATCCGATAACAGCCCATTTCCTTAACGTGGATTCCACCATAAATGATCAAGGATTCCATGTCCGACAGTAAGGTGTCCCAAAAATAGCCGCCTAGACCGGGTTGCTGTTCTTCATAGAATAGTCGGCCACTCTCAAGATCAGCTACAGCTGCCTCTAGAAGGAAGACATCTCTTATTTCCATCGTCTACTGATGTCTTTCTTTTACTTCTTCAATCGACAAAAACGTCGCCGATCCATCATCGATTTTTTTCTTCCTTTCTGCAAGGATACTCCCGTGCCACTCTGGTGAAGGCATATTGGCATCGTCATACAATAGCGAGTCCCATATCGCTTCCATTGTCCGGAGACGCTCAGATATACTCATTTTCTTAATGTCTGCTGCCAGCATTTCTATGCGACCTCTGTGAGAAGCTAACGTGTAGACAGCGGGTAGACAGGGATAGACCACATTCTCTAGAAGGCCAATTCCGTTTGCGCTCCGACGTCGGTGTCCTTGGGCGGCCGTCCCGGGGACCCCTTCCAAGTGCGCCGGCCAACCATGGCGGCAATCTGCCGCTCGAACTGGGCGCGCCCGACGACAAAACCGCCGTTGGTGCAGTCGCGCAGGCGCCGGAGTAGCTCGTTGCTCAGCTCGCCCTCGAACAACCGGCGATAGGCGGCCAGGCGCGCATCCTCGGAACTCGCCAGGTCGCGGTATACGGGATGCGGCGTGACCACGGGGTCACGCTTGCCGAGGGCGTTGGCCCGATAGCTGGACCAGAAAAAATCACCGGGCGCCGCGACCATGGCCGCCCGGACCGGGTTCAGCTCAATGTAGCGCTGACACGCCAAGAGATAGGGGTCGGCCTCGATCACCGCGGAGCGGAAACGGCCCTCGAACAGCCCGCCGGTGCGGCGATAGGTGCGGTTGACATACTGGACATACCGTTGCCCGAGGTGCTTCATCACGGCCGGCACCCCGGCGTCGCGCTCCGCGGTCATCAGCAGGTGGACATGGTTGGTCATCAGCACGTAGGCATGCACCGCCACCGACTCCTGAGCCGCCGCCGCGCCCAGCCACTCCAGGAAGTACCGCCGATCTGCGTCGTCGAAGAATACCGCGGCCCGGTCGATCCCGCGCAGGATCACGTGCATCGGATAACCGGCGGCGACGATCCGGGCGCGTCTGGGCATGGG
>RZZM01000023.1 GCA_009929845.1 Spartobacteria bacterium | reverse complement strand
AACCGCCATTCCGGCAGCCGGAAGCGCACTGCTAAGAAAGGCCGATGGACCGGCCTGTTCGATAAGGCCCTGAATGCCGTTCGGGTTGATGATAGCCTGTCTGCTTAGCTGGTAGTCCTGTTCGCCTGCTACAATATTCGCCATCGTAAGCAGGTCGTCTTTTTTCGCGTTGGCCCAGTCAATATACCCGGTCTTGTCGGCCAATAGCTCTCCAATAACAGTTGGTCCAGACATGCCTGATTCGAGCAATAACTTGACGGCACTCGCCATTTTGCTGTCTTTTATTTTGCTGTCCACATAATCATTCAGTATCCGTCCGTATTTGTCAGCAGACAGCACCATCTTTGCCCCCTGCACGCCAACCATAGGAGCAATCGACTTCAAGCTGTCAACGATGGTCCTGTCCGGTGCCCCTATTTCATCAGCGTATGCCTCAAGCTCTGCCTGCTCCTGCGCCTCTTTCTGCTCTATTTCATACCGGGACGGCGGAATGATCGCATCCCCCTGGGTAATGCGCTGCGATTCGGCAATATCGTTTAGCGGCTGCGGTTGCATCGGACCCTGGGGCGGCTGCCAGTCGAAGCGCAATGGCGTTGCCAGCTTGCCGATCTCCCCGCCATAGTCGTCGGCCAGCAGCGCAGAAACTTTTCTGGCAGACGGCGGAAGGGATTCGTCGAAAGCTTCCTGTTTGTGCTGTTCATACTTGAACGTCAGTTCTTCCAGCGGTTTATTTTGCTGCACCGGGGCGAAGTTTGCACCCGGCGCGATGGGATACGGAGAATCACCGGTTGCCGCTTGCGGCAGTATTTCGCCGATAGCCCCGGCGGCCCGGCCCAGGAGCGAGGGTGTCTGCTCTTGCGGCGGTTCCCAGGGCAGAACCTTCTCGCCGCGATCTTCCCAATACTTCACGAATTTACGTTTCTTGGACAGGGGCATGTCATAGACGTTACCCAGCACAGTCAACGGCTCGGCTGGTTCAGCCTCAAATCCCTTGTCATAGACATCCTTCAGGAAAGCGCTGCGTTTGTTTTCCGGTATGTCATACTTGTCGTCACCGACATAAAACAGTGGCATAGATTACCTCATAAATGCGCTGAACTCATCGCTGTTATAACGGGAAGGTTTGTTGCCAAGTATCTTCGGCACACCGACGGGAGGAGGCGTAAGTCTGGTATCCGGCAACACAACATCCTCATTAAGCCCAAAGCTGCCCTGCGGGTCATCCGTCCCTCCAACGGACAGCCTTTGCCCGCCACCTCCAAGCGTCAGTGCCCTCCCGATCAAGGCCAAGGCGTCCTCGTTATCCATGTCATTGCTCTCGCCTCCCCGCCTGTCAGCGGCCCGCGCCATCGCGTTGCGGTATGCCTCATAAGCGGCGGCTTCTTTGTCGTTGCGGTCATCAGATTTGCGCTGCCGCTGTATATCAGCCCGCTGATTGCCGTATCCTGCCAGCGATTGCCCGGCGGCCAGGAGCGGCGTCACATAATCCATTTGCGGCGTGTCCACCGTCCGGGGGCGACGCCCGGAAATGATGGCATTCATGTTTTCCTTCGACTGCATATCCTTGGCATCTTTGCGGTTGTCGGATTGCTGCTTGATGCTGTACCCGGCACCAAACAACTGCATCAGCAGGTTGACGGTATTCAGCGTGTTCTGTAAGTCGAAGCCGCCGCCCCCGGTATTCCCGGCAGAAGATAGCGGCACGCCACCGCTGTACCCTGTCAATCCCGCTGCGCCCGCGTTCCTGTTCGTTGTGTTAATCATGCTGCACCTCTCAGTTCTGGATTAAACGGTTGTTGGCGGGGGGACCGTTTGGATTGCTGTTCCAGTTGATCCCGTTGTTGGCCTGTTGCTGGTTCTGCGACCAGTTGTCAAGTTGCTGATTATTCTGCTGGCGGCTGTTTGCGTATGTCTGACCAGCCTGCCCCAGCGCCCCGATAACCTGGGCGGCCTGCTGCATCTGAACTGCCCGATCATCGCCGCCACCGGTGACGGGTACCGGACTGGCGGTCCCGCCCGCATTGACCTGCTGTGCTTTTGATGCGGAGTCCATCTTGTTTGTCATGTCGCGCTGCTGCTTGGCGGAATATTGCTGGCTGCCGATACTTGCCGCCGTCCCCAGGAGCGAAAGGATAATCATCGCCGCAGTCAGACCGCCGTCGGCACAGACAATACGAGGATCACGAGAAATAAACGCCAGTATAAATCCGGCAACCAATACTGCTACTGCTGAAATTGTTGCTGCTGTTTTTCTTTCCATGTTGAATACATCTCCTTTTCCCGCATTTGCCTGTTCTTTTGTTCTTGCCGTTTTTGTTCAGCCCGAAGAATAACGTCATTTGCATTTGGTTGCTGTCCCTGGGCGGATGCGCCATTGATGACCTGGGCGGCAGAGGCATCCTGCACCGCGCCAGGGTGCGCAGACGGTGCCGGATTAGCCGCCGCATTTTGCGCATAAGCGCTGGATGCCGATTTTGAATATGCCTGCGCCATATCTGTTCGATTCTTGTTGTTGTACCAATCGGCACCTTTGTACCAACTATACATTTGCTTATATCTGTTAAAACCCCCAATGCTCATGATTTATGCCCCCTGTGAATAAAATTGGTTAATCAGGTTGTTAATCGTTTCCTGTCCCATCGGGTTGCTATAGTTCCCTTGCAGTCCGCTGATATTCACGGCGGCATTGGTGCCCTGGGGGACTTCTCCCACGGTGTTCGGCATTTGCGGTTGAGCGGTATACAGGTCCGTGCCGCTGTTCGTGGCGGACGAAGGGCGACCCAGAGCCGTCACAAACGGGTCAAATGACCGCTGCTGCTGGAGGGTCATTTCGTTCCCCATGAAGTTGCCAGCCGCCGCCATAGCGTTTTTCTTTCGTTCTTCGGCCACCCCCGCCCCGGCAAAGGCGCGAGCCACGGCTTCCTGATTAGCCGCCGGCTGACCGGACTCCATCCCGCGGGCGGCCTGCCCGGCCCTGGTGCCCTGCTCAATATTGCGCACGTCGGCGGCATTGAGTTGTCCGGCCTGGGTGAGGTCGGAAATAATCTGGTCATAGACGGACCCGCGCAGTTCATCGAAGCGGGCATGTTCCCCCTGTGAACGCGCCTGGTCATATATCCCTGTCATTTGCGGCATCAGCGATTCGACATCTAAAATATCCTGCGCACGCTCCTGGGACTGCAATCCGCGGAACAGGTTGCCCCACTGCGGGAGATATTGCTGCGCCAGCGAAAAATCCTGTTCCTTTTGCTGCGGAAGCTGGTCCTGCTGCAACTGAAAGGCCAGCTTCGCCATTTCAGGGTAATACTTGAGTTGATCCTCCCAGCCTATGCGGTTGAGAGCAGAAGCCAGCTCAATCGTACCACCGAGCCTGTCCTCCTGGGAAGGACCTCCGCCGCCGCCTCCTCCGCTTTGCGAATCCCGAAGTATCTGGTACGTATTAAACGACGCCAGTATGTCATCATCTTCCATGCCGCGAATGTCAATGGACGTGGTTCCGTCACCATTGTCCTTGGGCGCATATACGGCCAAGCCGTTTTGCGCAGCGTGCGCCAGGAATGGTTGCGCTTCTGTAGAGTCTACTGTTATGCCCATCTCACATCTCCTTGTTTTTCCAACTGCGCCAGCCGCCTATAGCAACTGACGCATAAATTGCCCTTGCCCGCCAAAGCAGCGCGGGCGTGATTTCCTCATCGGCGAGGATGCTCAGATACAACATCCGGTCAGCGAATGGCCGCGTCACCTTTTCGCGCCGCCACGTCTGCCCGCAGTCGCGGGACACCAGCACAGTATGCGCGGGGTACTGCGATGAATAACACTGGTCATGCAACGTGTACTCGTCGGCATGACGGTCCTTCTCGAAACCTGGAATCACCTGCGCCAGGCGCGGGATGCTCCCGAAGTTGTGAAACAGCCCGTTGAGCGGTTGATACCAGCAGCCGTTGGGGTGCTGATAGGTCAGCGGGGTAGCTACATGCTGCACGAATTGATACCAGCGCGTCCTGGTGCCAAGCCCGTACCCCGACTGCTCAAGGTCGGTCAGCGGGTCGCTCGCGCCTGTGCCGGTCCAGTGGCCGTATTTATTTGTCGATGTAGCTACTTTCGTACTCATACCAGCTTTCCACGTAGTCAGCCTTTTCCGTCACCGTCGGGGCCTTGCAGCCCGCCAGCAGCCCGGCCAGCAGCATTGCGCACAGCAGCGCGGCGGCGAAGTTCGTCCTGTACATCGGGGTCGTTCTCATACTCTTTCACCTTTCGTATCCTGCGCCACCGGAACAGGTCGCGCATAACCTCGATCAACGTCTTTCCCAGCCCTGCCCATTCGCTCATTTTTCACCTCGCCACATCGCGTCGATCTTTGCCCTGATTTCCTTGATGTCATCGCACGCCCGATCCACGGCATACATTTTTGCTTCGATGACCCGGATACGCGCCGTGTGTTCCTCGGTCGTTTTCGCGGTACGTTCCAGGGTAGCCAGGTGCCCGCCGCTCAGAAAGACAACGGTCAGCAGCGTCAGGATGCCGCCGGAAAATCCAGCCGCCAGCTTCGACGATTTCCCGCCTGCCTGCTCGCGATCCAAGAGCAGCGCCAGCCGCTTGCCTACTTCCTCACTGATGTTAATGTCGCTCTGACCTGTCATCGTATACGTCGCTCCGTATCTCTGTTTTAAGCCGCTCAAGAATGCCGGAGCAGTCATAACAACCGTTCGTTTCAATCACGTTATCGAAGTCCCGAATAATCGTCTCACGCCTCTCAATGCGGTCGGTGATGTCCCGTCCGCTGCCAACCACGCCGATGACGCGCCCCTGATCGTCGCGGATGGGCGCTTTATGGACAGCCAGCTCGCAGCGTTCGCCCCTCACCAAGCCGAATTCACGACAGAAGAAAGGCCCGCCGCGTTCGATAGCTACATCGTCACTGTTCGCGCATATCTCGCCGAACGTGTGATACCCTTGCTCGTGCCCGTTTCGGTTCTTCGCGGCGAAATACATGTCAGTTTTGCCGATCACTTCATCGTAATGGTCTGCGCCCAGCCACGCCACATGACGCTCGTTCGCCCACACATAGCATCCGTTCAAATCCTTTGCCCATAACTGGTCAGGTAATGCGTTGGTGAATGCGTGGATAATCTGTTCGCGCAGCTTCAACTCGCGCTCGCGCTCGGCGAGAAGCTGTACCAATTCCATCGCCACCGTCTTCGTATGACGGCGGCGGCGGAACAGGTTGGCGAGGCGTGCCAGCAGCTTCATCGTTTCGCCTCGGCATTCATCCGATCCCATGCGGCACCGGCAACGGTTTCTGCGATCTTCACGCAAATAGCTACAAAGGTCTGCCGGTCCAGCAGCGTGACCAGGGGTTTCAGTTTGTCCAGCGTATTTCCAATATCCATATCCAATCTCCTGTTTATACCATTTCAACGAAATCAATGACGGCGTCCGGTTTCAGAATCCCGTCATTCAGGTCCAGTACGCGCACATCTCCACTCTCGGCGACATAGCCCACGTAAGCATGAGCTATGTCGCCAAGATGGAAGATTGGAAGTGCCTTGCCTTCAATCCGGTTGCGCCGCCGAAACCACACCACAAAGGCCCGCACCTCGTCGTCGCAGTCCTGCCCCTCCTTGTGATAGAGGGGAGCAGGCGCGAAGAGTCCCAGCGTGCCGTATTTCCACTTGCGGTACTCCTTTGCGATAAGACCGGCATCGATGCCGTCAGCATAGGTAACATCCGTCGTGCGGATACGCCCCGCGAGCGGGAAGCATCTTTCGAGCAGGTCTTCCAGGTCGAACTTGTGCATGGCTACTCCGCCGCCAGCAGACCGAACGCTACCGAACGGATGGTCTCGGTCAACTCAGGTCCGGGGACCACGCTGCCAGCCACCGACAGCACGCCGATCAGGGCCGCCGTATCGCCGGTGTAGTAGGCTTCCCACACGGCTACCGGCACAGTCATGGTCAGCACGAACTCAGGCGCGGAAGCCGGAGCGATCTGCACGCCGATGCCGTCCAGCGTCATATCCACGACGGTCGTTTTGTAGCCCAGCCGGTAGGATGCGCTGATGACGAAGTGGGCCGGAACAGCGTCCGCCGATTCGTCGATGTCGGCAGTTGCCGGATCATCGACCACAGCGTCCACCCCAGCCACATAGCTAATGCTCTGCGGTTTCAGCAGATCGGTGTACCCGGTCGCGCTGATGCTCAGGGGCACCGGCTCGGCCTGTGCCAGCGTTGCGATGGCGGCGAGGATTGCGATTGCGAATGTGGTTACTTTCTTCATGTCTTATTTCTCCTGTCTGTTTGGGTTTTTCCAATGGTTGGAAATTAGGGTCCGGTTGAAATGTAGAGGTTGCTTCCAGCTTGCCACAGTTGCCCAGCCTCTCCGGGGTCGCTGGTGGGCAGGTTGCGCAATACGATCTTCTTTCCTGTCGTGCCTCCACGCCCGAGATACAGGTCGCCACCCTCAAAGAAGATCAGATCATTGGTCGGGTTGTGTCCCGAAGCAGGTTGTGTTGTATACGCATCAATGAAGCCGCAGTATTCATGCCCGTCCGCACGGAACCCAGCCCATGCACCGAACGCTGTAACGGCGACCGTGTTTGACGCATACCGCATTGAGTAATAACCAATTGCCGTGTTGTTTAAGTTGTTAGTTCCTTGCTGATAATAAGCCCTTCGCCCCACCCCAATGTTTTGATCATATCCATCAATATTGGGCGCAATCACAGTACCACCAAACGTCGCCACATCGGAGACATCCAGCGTGCCGGTGATTTCGGTGTTGCCGACTCCGATTGCCCCGGCGGTTGACGTGACGAAGGTGCCGGAGAAGTCGTCCGGTACGACAACGATCTTTTCCGCCTGCGCGGTGAAGGCCAGCGCAAGCCCGACTGCAAAAGTAGCTACTATTTTCTTCATGGTATTATTCTCCCTGGGTGTTCAGGCCGGTAATTTCCGCGCCGTAAATGATGAGGTTTCCGTTTGTGAGGGTCAGATCGCCCCCGTTTATGACGACGTTACTGGATGCCGTCAGGGTGGCACACTCGATGCCGTTGGTCGTTACGAAGTCGCCCGATGTGGTCAGGTTGCTGATCGACATCCACACATCGCCGCGCAACATGCTGTCGCTGGTGGTTGGCGATACATAATCGAACGCGGTAGCCACGACGACACACAGGCCAAGCAGCGCGATAATCAATACATTCTTCATTTCTACTCCTTATCTGTCGCCCACAATGAGCGTGTTATTTCCACTGACCGACACGGCGCTTACCGGCCCGTCATAACTGTCTGCCGAATCGACGATGATGCCCGCGCCGTTGTAACTCAGCACAAACCCGCTGTTGGTGGTGGTGGCACTGGCAAAGTCCAGGTAGACCGCCGTGCTGCCGCTGCCTTTCTTAACGATCCCGAAGCGGCGGTTTCGCGGAGCGGCCACCCGCACCCAAGTCACCGTGCCATCGGCGAATATCTCGGCGCTGCTGTCCGGTTCGTTGGTGCTGCTGGTGCCCGCGTAGAGGCACATGCAGGCCCGGTTACTGATGGCCGCATAATCGCCGTTAACGTAGGCGTTGGTCGCGGCCCAGTCATCCAGTTGCGAGGCATAGACCGTCCGTGACGGCATGACCACCATGCTGTTTGTTCCCACTTCCACCTGATACGCCGAAGCAGTAGCTACTGCCGCCAGCGCTGTTATGATGATGAGTATGTACTTCATTCTCTCTCTCCTTGTTTGTTTATTGAGACACCCGCATAAAACCATTTGTATCTTGCCACAGTTGCCCAGCCTCTCCGGGGTCGCTGGTGGGCAGGTTGCGCAATACGATTTTCTTTCCTGTCGTGCCGCCACGCCCGAGATACAGGTCGCCGTTGTCGAAGAAAATCAGATCATTGGTCGGGTTGTGCCCGGCACCGGGGTCGGTCGCATAACTGTCGATATATCCGCGTGCCGTTCCGGTTGCGTTTCTTCCCGCGAAGGCACCGACGGCGAGGGAGTTGGATGTGCTGCTTGCCTGATACATTGCCAGATACCCGAATGCACCGTTGGCTACGCTGCTTACAGCCTGATACATTGCCTTAAACCCGATCACAGCGTTGTAAGAGCAGTTGCTTGCAGCATACATCGCCTCATACCCGATTGCGCCGTTTCTATCGCTGAATGCGGCCTGATACATTGCCCCTCGCCCGCTCACAGCGTTGTCATCGCTCTCGGTTGCGAACTGCATTGCCCCATAACCACTCACGGCGTTAAAGTCACCGTCATAAGTTCTAGGTGTAATGGTGTCTGCTGCGAAGGTCGCCGCGTCGGAAACTTCCAGCGTGCCGTTTATCGTCGTATTACCAGCCGCCAGCCCATCACTCACCGTAACTTCCCCCGAAAATGTTGCAGCAGGTGCCGAAAGGAGATTAGTAATAATGACGTTCCCGGCACGAAGGTGTGCGCCATCATCCATCGTGTACATGGCGCTCATTATGTCGTAAGGCCCCAGCGTATAATCCACGCCCATTGGCAGGCCTGTGGCATTGTAGGTGAGTGTGTAATAGTCGAAGAGCGTCAGGGGCGAATCAAGAATATTCGGGTCGTTATAAACAGGCGTCACGTAGGGCACCGTCATCCCCGTGACTGGGTCGTATCCGTCCACTTCATCCCACGCGCCGGTATAGGTCACGGTATCAGGCCAGTTGGTACGTGAGAGGCCGCCGAGCGTGAGGTAGCGATTCACGGTCATGTTATCCAGCGTGAGGCGTGATATGTTCGTTTGCAGATACCGCGCATCACTCTCGTCCTTGGTGTACCGGTTCGATATTCCGCTGTAGAGCGCAACCAGGTTCGTCGAAACATAATCCACGGTCGCCAGGTTGCCGGTCGGCCACACGGTTTGCGCGTTGCCGCCCAGCGTGATGCTGCCGCTGACAATGAGGTTCGACACGGCCCCCTCTCCATCAACCAACAGATACCGCGCATCCGTGACGGTGCGCGTGTAATAGTCGTTGGTGCTGCCCTGAACATACCGCGCGTCGCCTATGGCCTGGGTCAGCGCTTCGCCGATCCCCTCGGCGGTGCCTGGGTCCCAGGCGCTTTGTCCGTATGCGCCAGCAGCAGCCAGCATGATCACAGCAATAAATCTTCGCATTATGCACCTCCCGTAAATTCGATCACATCAGAAACGTAGACGCGCCCGCACACATCCACACACAGGTACCAGTCCACCGCCGAAGAAGTATGCTCCAGCGTCAGCAGCATGCGCCCCTCGGTGTTGGTGACCACCGTCCAGGATGCCGCATCCATATCGTCCGGCACCGTGGAGGATTCGGCCAGCGTGGTTAAACTTTCGGTCAGCCAGGCATGCAGGCGCATCCGCTGCGCATAGTTCGCATCGCCTTTTTTTGTCTGGACATCCACGGTATATTTTTCCCCGGCAGTGACTTCGGTAATGGTGATGACCGCATAGGGCAGGTCGATGGTCTGCTCGTCGATTTCAGCCGTGACGATAGGCCGGGCCATCTGGTTGAGTATGTCCGGGGTTATCAGATACTTGCCATCTTCATCAGCCGCGAGCTGCCGGCGCGGCGTCACCGTCATGTTTAAAATTATGCTGCTCATATCGTTAACGCCTTCCAGCTCCAGGTTATTTCCAGATCGTAGACATAGGCTGCATCCAGCACGAACTCCGACACAATCACATTAAACGGAGTGGATTTTGGAACCACAACGCTCATTCCCGACCCCATCCATATTCCTCCGACCGTGTGTGTTATTGAACATCCATCAACCGCTATATCATTAAGAAGAAACGCAGCCGACACCTGCGCATAGCGCCAGTCGATGGGAACCCATGAGGCCTTTGTTACCTTGGATTTTATGAACACATACACCACGCCATTATACGAAAGTTGGCTTGAACCGCTCCACAGGTGCCGCTGCCGCCAGTTGTCGGCGGTGATGTTGACCGCAGGGGTGCCCCACGAGCCGCCTCCGCCTATTGATAAACCTACGGCGTCAGATGCCAGCTTTGCCGCAGTTACAGATCCATTTGCCAGCTTGGCCGTTGCAATCGCCCCGTTTGCCAGCTTGGTCTCGGTAACCGCCCCGCTTGCCAGTTTGGCCGCGGTAATAACGCCAGCGCCAAGGGCATCGCTGTTCACGGCTCCGGGTCCAATATGATCAGACGTGACGGCATCATCGGCTATCTTCCCGGATGTGATTGCATCATTCGCAATAAGGTCGCTTACGATTGCCCCATCTTTTAGCTGAATTTTGCCGTCGCTGATTTCAAGCTGTTCGGTATTTACCAGTTCGGAGCGCGGTGTAGCCTCTTCAATTGCCTGGTCAATCGTCTCGTCGGTCAACAGACCGGATGCACCGATGAAACTATATCCCGTGTCAAAACGCTTGGTCATCTGTTCCTCCCTGCAAATACTGTATTCATCGCCGTCAGCGCAATCGACCGTATGCCGATGCGCCCCCGGCTGTTTGTGATTTTCAGGCGGACGGCTTGACCATTCGCCATTTGTTTCAGGAACCGCGCTGAATGGGTCTCATACCCGCCGATCCGTATCCCGGCGTCCGACATGTACATTCCGGCGGCTGGCATAAGCAGTGTGTAGTCCTGCCTGTTCGGCGTGCCATAATCCAGATTGACGTTTGTCGGGTCCCAGTCATCCACGCCCGCCACGTCGTACCTGGTTTGGTCGTAGGTGATCGGGGCATCAAATACCTCGTGCGCGTCGAACGGGTCAGGTCCGGCCATCTCAACCTGCATGGCGGGATTCTGGTGTTCAAAAATTATTTCGCCGCGCGCGAATGCCAAACGGTGCTGCTCGCTGTTAAACCGGTAATCCCTGGTTACAATCTGACTGCGGATTGCGTACTGCGCCAGCGGGTTGGACAGTTCCGACCAATAGCCATCGGTATCATTTTCAGGACGCACCACGGCCAAAACAACTTTGTCGGGTGTCTGTTTGCGGCAGATTGCATAGGCCCAGTGGTATGACCGCGTCAGCCGCACCACATCGCCGGGCATATATGTCTGATATTCCTGGTAGGCGGACGCGGTGTCCACCCTGCCCCATTCGCGCCAGTACGCATTTACCTCCGGCTCATAGTACCGCGGCGGCGCATGGTGTTCAGAAACAACTTTCGGATTGGCGCGTTCGCACTGCCAGTACCGCCCGTCGCTGCGCACCAGGTCGCCCGGCTCGTATTCCAGCACCTCGCTGAAATCCAGTATTTCGTCAACATAGTTGGCGGTGTCGTAATGGTCATCTGAAAACATGCTGCGCACGAAACCGTCTTCTGACAGGTAACACCACACGCCATTAAGATTGAGGAACCGCGCCGGGTTAATGGCCCGCCCGGTCCACAGACCGCACCACCCGCCAACGACGCGATCAAAGACCAGCACCGCGTTGTTACGTGTCGCGCCGTCAATCGGGATGCCGAAGAAAACAAAGTTGTCGTAACACCCGCCGCAGATTTTTTCGGCAGCAGCCCAGTTAATGCGCCCGAAGGTTCGCGATACGGAATAGGACAGCGCCACCCCAGCGCTTTCCAGATAGTTGTACTGATTGCGGTGTACAGCAAACACCCCCTGCCTGGACAGGTACCACACATCTTCGCCAACGCGGGCCAGCGCATTCGGACCGACCGGCCCGGTATCGGCAACATCTACGCGGGATATTTCATCCAGCGTAAAGCCCGCACACCTGTTCAGCGCGGAAATTTTGCGCGACTTGCAAACCAGTAGGAAATCATCAGAGAAGGGATAAAGGCAAACGATGTCATCCCCGTCACCATATCCCACAGCATACTTGCGCTGCGTCTGGTCCCAGTCTGCGAAAGCCAGAATGTCCGACGCGGCAACATAGTCATTCCACCACGCCCATAAACGCCCAAGAAAATAAACCGCGCCGTCCCCCTGGGGCGCTCCATCCCAGTAGGTTGCCGCCACAGTATCCGGGTTCACCTTGATGCATTCGTATACTTCGCTGTTATACGTACACAGGTCGCCGACGGCATAGGTTGTTTCGATGCTGTATGCGTCAGGCGTGTCGGACGCGCCGGGTTTCAAAAGCCAGTAATCATCGAAGGTGGGAGGATAGTAAACGGTTCGTGCCTCAATTGCCACCGACGGGTCGGGCAGCGCAACAAATCCGCCGCTCCCAAAGTCCCACACCAGCGGGTCATGGTCGGCGCGGAACATATAGACCTTGTTGGCCGCCTGCTCGAAATGAACCGACTCGCCATCCTGTATCGGGTCGGCGACACTGACCGTTTCAGCCAGCACGCCATTAAGCATCAGGCATACCTGCGCAGACACATAGAGAAGCCTTTCTTCGTGCCAGCTATCCTTTTTCACCACAGCCGCACCCTGGATGTCCAGGCCCCAGGTTTGAGCCACGAAGCTGAACGGGAACCAAAAGCCATCATGCGTTTCATCGTTGTAGCGGGCATTGTCCTCGTTGAAGTAGAAACCCACAGCCAGCCCCTCGACGGAGCGCGGCACGGCCTGGCGCACAGCCCGGCGGGTGCGTGCCTTGCCGTCGCGAAACTCCATGTTTTCGGCATAAACAAACTGGTTTGGTTGAACCGTATCCAGTTCATTCATGCCGCCGGAGAAATCTGTTTGCCCGTCAATAATCATAACATGTAATCCGCATCGGAAAACATTCCGTTGACCGGAACGATCTGCATTTGCTTTTGAGAATGGTTTTTCTCGCGATTGATCGCGGCGGCCATCGCGGCATTCCCGTCACCAAAGGTCGGAAGCCCGGCCCACTTGCGAAGGTCGTCAATCACATATTGCCGAAGTGCTTCCTCGGCCCGGTCAATCGGATACTTCGCCGTGGTATAGTTGGTCAGCGAATACCTTACAAACCGTTTAAGGGCAAGGACGTACAAAACTGTATCAAGGTCGGCATCAACCTTTATCCGCCGGGAGCCGTCGGTTGCGTCGGAAAGATGCTCGAAATGTGCAGTGCAATCAGTGTTGCCCTTGAGCGCCGCGACAACAGAGTCCTGATTAAGCAGCACGGTGCCGGGATCGGCGGCATTGCCTGGGTCAGCCGTGCGAACCGCCCGCACGACATCGACATCCGACGGAAGCGTTACAACGCCATCGGCATCCGGCGTTACTTCCTGCCAGTCCTGCTTTTCATTTTCCCAGGGCCACTCCTGCCAGATGCGCAGGCCATTATAGTTCACTGCGGCCAGAGCCACCTCAAGCACATCAGTCTGCACAGGAGATGATGGCAGTCCCGCGTAAGGAAGAGCAGATTCTATTAATTCTTTGATGGTTGTCATGAGGGAGGCAGGGGCACCGGTTTCCCGGCACCCCCCGTTTGCCTTTTTTTAGTCCCAGATTTCATACATGCCCGACACATACGACACCGTGGATGTCGCTGTCAGGCCAACCCATACCGGGGCATTGAAGCCACCCATACCCTGCCATTCGCGGTCGGCGCTGCCATCCGTCACCGAAGAACTCAGCACGTCATCGACAGCATCCGCAAACCACACCGCATCATCAGCCGCGGCTGTCACAGCCGTATCCAGTTGAAGCGTGGTGTAAACAGTTCCGGCGGCATTCGTGGCAATACTGCCAAGCACAAGCACTTTGGCTTTCTGCCACCCGGCGGTATCGTTGGCCACAAACAGATAGTCGTTTGCAGCAGGCAGGAACGAACCAACGTATTTCGTGCTATCCGTTTCCACCGACAGGTTGGTGGATGCCGAGGCCGCAGCCGCAGCAACACCCTTCACCGACGGAAACATGCGTTCATACGTCGCACTGCCGTCGAAGTCATACGAAACAGACTTCAACACAATCGCTCCGCCTGCCGGTGCGATGGTCGCCGAAGCGTTTGCGCCGGTGCCATTAAACACACCGCCGCCCACCGTACTCATTCCGGCAAGGCAAAGCCCCGCCGCCGCAAGACTCGCGAACATAATCATCATTGTTTTCTTCATTGGGTCACCTCTTTCCTTGATTAACCTTTGACCGGGTTCGTTACATCGCGCACAGGCGCAATCAGGTTCGCACACCAGTTTTCATTTGTGATGAGCGACTGGAACGGGAACAGGTAGCCCATGGTGGTCAGGCTGCCCGTTGTGCTGATGTCCTGCACCTTGATACCAGGCTTCGCGCCCTTCTCGCCGCCAAGGCGGAGATAGGCAAAGGCATTCTTGCCGAACACCTGGGCAACATGCAGCGGCCCGTTTTCGACCAGCTTCACACTGCTCTTGGTACCCAGGCGGTACGGTTCCGCATCCAGCACCCACTTGAAACCAGCGTAATCCGCGATTTCACCGGCGAACATTTTCTTTGAAGAAACCGGGTTCCGAATCGCCGCAGCGAAATACTCTTCGTCACGTTCCAGGTCGGCCTGGATGGCCTCGCTGATGACGGCCACATACTTGCCCTCAATGGTCGGAGCACAGTTTTCGCCGAGGATGACGCGCAACCGCCGGAAGTCATCCATTTTCAGGAAGTCCTGCATCGGGTCCAGGTCGCTGAACTTCGCTTTGCGATTTGCAAAGTAGCTCGGAGCCGCCTTGAAACTGAAACTCAGTCCCCACAGCGTCGCCGTAGCTTCTGCTGCCGTGTAGAACGGAGTGCTGGCACTGCCGTCAGCTCCGCGAGCACCAGGCTGCGCACGTCCCATCAGGAAACCAGCCTGCACCTGCCGATTCATAAAACGACGGATAGCCTCGAAGGTCAGTTCCTTGTAGTCCTTGGCAAGCTCAAGCCAACTGGTCATGCTGGAAATCGTGCTGATCGCCGTGTGATCGTTCCAGAACTCGATAGGCGCGAGCATTTGCTCATACGCCAGAGAAGCATAGGACGACGGGTCGCTACCTTCGGTCGCTTTTTCCGGCAGGCGAAGTTTTTTGCGTTTCGTGAACTTCGCGAACTGTCCGGCCATCTTCGGGATGTTGCGCTCGTCACCGTAACCCGACTGGGCCAGCGGGGTTTGAATTTCGCCCTCTTCCAAGAGTTTCTTGTCGAGGTATTCCTCGATCAGCGTCAGCCCGGAGGCTGCGTCAGATGGTGTCCCGTGTACGGAACTGGTCAAATTAGATGACATGATTTATCTCCTTCTTTTAATACTTTCCAACGTTTCCCAGTGCAGCCAGCTTTTCCTCAATGGCCTCCGAATCGCTGCGCGATCCTCGGTTAGCGAGAGAAGTCCCAGGCCTTCCAGGTGTGCGTTTGTTTTCGTCAATTTTCTGTTTGGTTCTCATCATTTGTGATGCCGCGCCCAATTCATTTACGCGGTATTCATTTACCAGCAGCGGAATAACAGTTTCCGGCCATGAAGGATTCTGAAGAAGTGAAGCGAGCGGACCGGTTGCCTCGATGGCTCCATCCTTTCCCATGCGTCCCAGGTACTTGTCTCGCCATGTTTCCATATACTGACGCAGCCCGCTGTTCTCGTCGGCCAGTTCAGGGTACTGCTCGGCCATTTTCTGCATACTTCCCTGCGTAATGCGGAATGTTTCGGCCTGCTGTTTCTGCAACTGTTCAGACTGCAAACGGCTTTCCGTATCTCTGGCGTTGGCAAGATTCAGTTCGCTCAGCGCGAGCTGTTCAATATCCGAACTCATTGCGCCAAACCCGCCGCTGCGTGCAGACTGCACCACGCGGAAAATTTCAACGGCTGACATGCCGTTAATCAGGGTTTTCGCGGCCCGTTCCACCTCATCAGAGTTATCATATTCACCGTTCAGCGATCTTGCATAAGCATCAAACACCTGCTCGCTGGGGACCGCCTCGGCAGGATCTTTGTCCTGCTCAGGCTTAACCTGCTCACCGGCATTGGAACTTTCCAGCTTTTCAAGTCGGGACTGCAATTCCTCGCGAATCTGCCGTTCCTTTTTCAAGGCGATGCGCATTTTCGCGTAAGGATTGCCGCCCTTACCATCTTCCTCATCATCTTCATCTACAGTATCATTATCGGCATGCTCTTCCGGCTCATCCTCCGGTGCCTGGTCACCATCATCCGCAGGTTTTTCGGGTTCAGTCGGGTCCTCCTGCTTTTCCGGCTCATCCTCCCGCATAAAACGGTCGGCACCGGTCGGCATGGATTCAAGTTTCTGTTCAATGTCCTCGATACTGCTTTCTGTTTTCTGTTCTTCGCTCATACCAATTATTCCTTTTTCAGTCTTTCGACGCTCCCGCTTTCAAACGCCCGGCGGGGTACGGGGAAATCATTCATCCACCTGGATGTCTCGCAATTCGATGTCCGGTGCCTGGTAGCGCAACAGATGGTCACGCATATCCAGCATGCCGCGTATCTGTTTCGCCTCTACGCCGCTCAAAGCGGTCGCCGCAAGACCATCATCAATCAGCACGCGCATCTTACGTCCAGTCGGTGTCAGCCAGAAGTTGCGCATGTTTTCGGCATCTTCCGCCGTCCATTTTATGCGCGACTTGATTAGAGGCTTACGCTTACAAAACAGCATTGCCCGCCTCCTTTGGTTTCGCTGCAACCTTGCTTGCCAGTTCTTCGGTGTTCGTAAGTCGCTGGTCAATCTGCTTACCGGCCACAGCCATTTTGCCGACGGCCTGCTCGATGTTACCAAGGCGTTGTTCGTAGGTCTTGACTTCGCCATCGGAAGGCAGCCACCCGGCAGTCAGGCGCGGGTCCCAGGACGAATTAACTACACGCGCCGCCTTTAGGAAGTCGAACCCGGTCTGCTGTGCATAGGTCGCATTGAACTGGTACATATTCATGTAGCGCATCAGCACCATGTCAGGGTTGAGTGTCTTGGCAGACGCAGCAGGTTGCAGCATGATCGGGGTAGAATATAGCTCTTCGCCGAACCGCTGGCCGTTCATTTCGTTTTCAGGTTCGCCTGGGATTATGATGGAGAACTCAAGGCCAATCCGTTTCATATCGTCCCACAGGAGTTGACACAATTCGGCCAGCGGTTCATTGAAGCGATCAACCGCAGCAGAGCTTAAAAGGCTCGTGCGGTATTGGTCAGACTTCACCTCGGTCGCCGTCTTCTGGAGCTTGCGGCTGCCGAAGTCTGTCGAATAATTGTACTGATCGGTACCGGCGCGACGCGACGCCGTGGCGCGAAGATCGTTCCGGTCGAAATTGAGCTGGCCAGGAAGGTTCGGCGGGTCCAGGCGGGAACAACCTTCCGGCAGGAATGATCCAGGCTCAAGCGTGACGTTGGCACTGTTCTGCACGTTTCCGCTGAACATTGGTTTCTGGTAATACTCCAGCATGGTGAACTGCGCATTTTTCAGCGCGGTCGCCGCGATCTGGTCATCGTACAGCAGGTGCCCCAGTCCCCGGCTGTCATAGTACCGGCGCGACCGGTTCTCGTAGCGGGGCTGAACAAACGGCCAGGGGCGGTCATGCCCTTCTTCCACAACGACCATCTCAGGTTCAACAGAACCGGGAAGCAGAACGGCCTCCAGCACATCCGCCTCTTTCCAGGGGTACTTCGCAAGCGGCAGGTCTTGCGCATCAGGGCACAGAATCGTTACCATGCGTTTGCCCGAACAGATCCCGCAGGACTCGTCCTCGTCTTTCTCCACGGCATAGTGGTATATCTCCCACACAACCACATACTCGCCATCCTTCGACTCAGTAAGCCCAACCATGCCCTTTGTCTTGCCGTAGGTATCAAGGCCGCCGCTGCGGTCACCGCCGTCTCGATCCTCGGACTTGCAGCGCTCCAAAACATCTTCCCAGTTCTCCCAGCCCTTTTCTCTCGCACGCCGTTTGAACTCACGTTCCGTCAGCCTCATCACATGGCAGATATATTCCGCATCGGAGATAGATGTCGTATCGGGAGGAACAATCACGTCAAGCAGGTCAATCACCTCAAAATCCGGGATGTCTTTCTCCAGCAGGTGACTGTATCCCCGGACCTGCTTTAGCACGGAGAACCCACGCGCATTCTTTGTGTCCATCGCCTCTTCAAGCTTCGCCCTGGACCGGGGAATTACATAGCGGAAATAACTGTCGAAGCCCGTCTCAACCATTGCCCGAAGATTGTTGTCCATTGGGCCAAGCGGCGCAACGTGACATACGTGCAGCGCATTGAAGAACATCGAAATTTCCTGGTCGGTCTTGGAGTTGACAATATCGTCAATCAGCGGTTCGACAAAATTCGGTGCACCCTTATACGGGTAATTCTTCTGCTTCGCCCTCTCACCCAGGCGGCGTTTCAGAATACGCTCATCCTTCGATTCCCATTGATCACGGGCTTTCAGGTCGCCGCATATCTGCGTATACAGCTTGCAGTCTTTGTTGTCGCGTGTCGCCATAATCACCGCAAAAAAAAAGCCGCACCGAGCTGTTACACTCGATGCGGCTGGGTCTCAGTCCGCTTGGCCTACATCCGCAATTTGCGAGAGGCCGTGATATTAAATTTTTTCTTCTGGTCAGGGCTGAACTTGACAACAATCTCGCCATGTTCTGACCCGCTAACCAATGACTCAAGTTCAGTCGCGATCACCAAAAGAACCGGCTGAATCTCTAATCTTGTTTTTTCCATAGCAAAAAAATTGTCCATTGTCAAGCGAATATCTTCACTACATCAATCACAGGCGTTGGCTGGTCGGGTCCAAGAACACACCTTCAAGCGCCTTGGCTTTGCAGTATGGCATCCAGCAGTCCGGGTGAATCCCGTCCTCGTCAGCAGCCCATGACTCCATACCGGACGCCAACTCAGCAATCAGCCTCATGGCGGCAGCAACTTGCGCCTGCGGCCTGCCCTCAAAACAGTTTGCGTGGTGCCCCGTTAGGAGCCTTGCCCGCATATCCAGGTCGCACCAGTATGTGCATTCACATTCGACACTCACTCCTCACCGCCTTTCTTGACGCATAATGCACTGTTCGGCTCAAAACCCAAGTTTACGCACGGGCCATTCCAAGTTATGCGGAATGTCTTCCTCGGCCTTAGGTACTCTGATCGTCTTATCGCACCAGCGACAGTTGCGATCCACATACTTGCCACCACCATATCCCCATTCGGTTATGCTTATTTCGTGGCCAGTCAGATGTCCGCATAGCCAAACGCGCACCGCGAAAATGCGAGGATGCCTGCGTCCAGTCCATTTCGGCCAGCAGTCCCACAGTTGCGGATATTCCTCTCTTCCCGCGCGTCTGTTATTCGGATGCAATCTAGCCCGAGATGGCAATAACAGCCGAACTAGCAGTTGGAGCGTACAGATAACGCCGCTACTACGTTTATTCATCATTACCCGCGTCCTTCCTGCGGCGTTATCTGCCGCTCAACTTTTGCGTTAGGAATAAGAAAGGCACTAGAAACAGGAGCGCCCATTTTTGTGTGTCCAAACTGAATTGTAATGGAGTCCAGCCCCACATCAACAATGGTCCCGCATGACATGGCATCCGGGACGCCTTGTTCTGCGTAACACGTTTTCCATGTGACAATAGCTTTTAGCCCGATGGTTTCCGCCAGGTCGCGAGGCCATAACCCGAAGCGCACCTGCCCATCCTCAAATTGAATGCAAAACGGTTCCGTACCATCGCATCCACCCGTACCGGAGTTCGCTGGATGCTCGATTGTTCCTTCATTCTGTTTCTCAGTCATGGTCACTCCCTTTCTTTCTTTCTTTCTTTCTTTCTTTCGCTCACTCCGTCCGGTGATGCGGGACGTTACGCACGCCCCTTCACGTATCCAGGCGCATACCGGCATAACCCTTGTCTGCCATACCGCCTGCCTGTTTTAACCACTTCTCATACAACCGACTCCCTCCAACCTGTTCCATGCTACCGGTCGGCTCGGTCATATCAGAGTAAAGCATCACCACCATGTCCCCCCGGTCAGGGCTGTCCTGCCCCTTGTTCCGAAGAACATCCTTCAACTCAATCTTCACCTGCCCGCGAGGACTCACCAGGTAGGACCGCTGACGCAACTGCTCCCGCAGCACATTGTCGCTTATCAGGCCGACAGACTTCTTGTTGCACAGACGCGACAGCTTGTAGTAATGCTCGGCACCACGCGATGCGTACATCCGAACATCACCGGCCTTCGCCCCCCACTGGTAACGATAAAGACCACGCCACCCACGATTTTCCAACTCGTCGGCAACCACCTTCCCACCCGGCCCGCCGGCATCAATCGTAATCTCGTGCGGACGAAGGTTGTGCCGCTCAAAAAGCCTAATCAACTTCCCGATCTGCTTGCTGTTGTCCTTCTCGCGCAAACACTCCATCGCCGTCATCGTGTTGCCATCGCGTACTCCGAACACCGTTTCATCCTTCCCGCCGAAAGCCAGGTCAACCGCCCCGCGACGCTCCTTCCCAAACCGCGGTACCGTCCCGCTCATGCACGAATCAACATGAGTCATGTTGAAAATGCGCGACGTGTTCAGGCTGTAGAATCGACCGTATACCATCGACTGCACAACCGGGTGATCCTCGCCCCAGTCATCAATCTGCTGACGACGCATCTCATAATTGCCGCCCCGGAGAAGATGCGGACAGTCATGCCAGCCCACCTCATGCACCCGCCACTTGAACTCGCCGTATTCCTTGCTGCCACGGTGCTTCATCACTCGCTCCCAAAACACGCCCGTTTCTTCTCCAGGAGTGCTGCACTCAAGACCAGCATACGGATTGCAACGATCACGAGCAAAAAAGATCAAATCATCCACCCCCTTAGCCTCGTCGATCATGTAAAGAAGCGGAGCAAAAAACTTCTGCCCGTTCTCATCGCTGATTGTCTGGTTGTGATACCCTTCCGCTTTATTCGGGTCGTTCGTCGAAAAAATCGTCCACTCACTCGGACGAATCCCGCGAGGACTCGGTATCACCAGCTTCTCGTCGTTGCACTTCCAGTCAGGATAACGACCCGCAATCTCTCGCACGTTCGGCCACAACTGGTCGCTCACCTGCCGGAATGCTCCCGCTGTACTCACCACCTTGCTCCCAGGATAACGAAGCATCCAGCAGATGCCAGCAAGCGTCACAATGTAACTGGTCTTGCCACTCTCGTTCGGAGTCACCAACGCAACTCGCGACCACGGCTGGAACAAATCCATCAAAGTCTGACACTGCCAGTCATACAACTCCTCGTACCCAAGCATCGCCGCTATCGTCAGCGGATCGCCAGCACTCTCCATCAAATCATACGTCGCACTATTCAATTCCATTTCGCTTCTCCTCTGCTCGCTGCCTCACCAATACCAACAACTTCACCGCCTGGTCTACCTGCTCACCCATGCTCGTGCCAAAACGAAGCGCAGCACCCTGTAACGCCTCAAGCGTCGCACGATCCACCGTCGCATTCAGCCGGGGACGAACCCGATCTTTATCCGGTACAGGCATCAAATCACCTCCCTGCGGTGTACCACACGGCGAAATACGTCCGGTCGGGCCGGGGGTCTATGCGGCGCGGCGAAATGCGCGGGGGGGTGCCCGGCGGCGAGCGCGGGCGCGCGAAGGCGGGCAACCCTCCCCCCGCCTCGAAGGGCACCCACCCCCCCCTTGCGCGGCGGGAATGACGGGGCATCGGCATGCCGGGGCGTGACGCAGCAGCCACCTGCTGTCACCACATGTCCGGTGCGCGGGATGCGCCGGTTTGCGCGGCAACGTCGCATAACACTCGAAATGTCTGATTTTTGTGCGTTGATATTCAACGACTTACGCATATTCATAATTATTTACCCCCTTTTTCGGCAATATCCGGCACGCTTTTGCCGATAATCGCCTCGCCGACGCGCTCCAGCAGGCGGGAGGCGTCATGGTCGTAGAGTTGCACGAAGCGCTCGCCGTCAGTAAACGTCATCATACACTGCCCCGTTTCGCGCAACCACCTGCACCGCTGGGACTTGCCAGCCGCCAGCGCCGAAAGTATTTGCGAGGCCGGAACTTTTTTCCGGTCGCTGGTTGTCTTTTTATCCCAGCCGAGCAGGCGATGCTTTGTTTTCATCGCCTCCATCCTTTGATTAACCGTTGCGGCAGAATCGTTTATGATTCCTTGTATCACTTTCAGGTCATCGGCTCGTGCCCGTACAATCCGCTCAATGCCCTCCTGAGAGTTGAAATATTCGCGTAAATACTTGATACGCGGCTGAATGTCGCGGCGTTTCAGTTCCAGGTCATTGGCGATGTGTGCTGCTTTGGTTCTGGATATTTCCTCTGTGCCCTGCTTTGGCATGTCCTTGGCCTCGAAATAGGAGTCAGGCCGGTTGTGCCCTAGTGCCCTCTGTACGCAGTATTCTTCATGCCATGCCGTCGGCAGCGGTTCTGCTCCTGGTTCTCCGATGGCTGCGTCGTGAGTTTCCGGCGGGATGTTGTTTTCCGGCAATGCGTCTATTTCGCGTTTAATGCGTTCATTTTCGCGTTTTGCCTCCTTGGTCCTATCTTCACCTGTCTTGAACCGTCCCAGCCTCTTGTCGCGCGTTTTTGATGCCTTTTTGTCGTCTTTTGGAGCGACATCCACACCAGCCTCTGCGGCAATATCCATGAGATCATCATTCGAAGTCATATTTTCTCTCCTCTTCGGCGCGTTTTTCTTCGGCCATTTTCTGCACGATGGCCTTGAACTGCTCGAATTCCTGGTAATACTTTGGCGGCTCATAGTTGACGTTGTGGACCTGCTGTCCGGTGACCCCGAGGTACCTGGATATTAGTCCTGCGTATGATGCGTTGCTGATGTGGTACTTCTCGCTCATGTGTTTACCTCCGTGATGGTGATGTTTACGGCTTCGTATGGGCAGTTCTTAACGGCCTTGCATGGGTAATCCGGGCATCCGTCACAGAGGCAGACGCGGCGTGATCCGTCATGGTGTTCAACCTGGGAGTCATTTTCGATGATCCCGGCATCCTGGAGCAGGTCCTCGGGGAACTGGTAGAGGTTTGAAGCATCTGGCATGTTGCCGGCACCGTGTCGGCACGCGATACAGGTGATGATGGTGAGGGCTACCGGTTCGGTGATGGTTGGTTTGTCGGCCTTTTGGATTTTGAGTTGAGCGATGGCGAGAGCGCGGTACTGCTCGGCGGCTTTTGACATGATGGCGATGTGGCTCCGTCCGCGGCGGATGATTCGCTTTGAGTTTTTGAGTATGGCGGGGTGTCCGTGAATGGTGTAGGTGGTGGTCATGGTTGTACTCCTATGAATCTTCCCGGTTTGTGCAGTAATGCTTGGCTTGCAGGCAGGCGGTAGCTATACGCCTGCATGCCATGCTGCACTGCCTGCGTGAGGGTGTGAAACATCCCCCTTGGAAAGGGGGTATTCACACCCCATTTTTTCCTAGGTAGGAAGGTTATAAGTTTCACACCCTTCACACCCTTCACACCCAGGGTGTGAATATTGTCATTTTTACAAGCTTCACACCTACTCATCACCAGCCTCCACAACTGTACTTGGACCTGTTTTTCCGTCTTCGAGGGTGGTTGATTTAACATCATAACCGGCCCTTTTAATCCACTTCTTCACGGTCTGTTTGTGCCACCCGAGAGCATCCTCCAGCGCCTTAACTGTGGCCTCTCCCGGCCCGCCTGCATCGGCGATGGCGGCAATAATTTCCTGCTTTTTGGACTCGTTGGCCTGCTTGTTTTGCTCTCGCTTCTTGCGCTGCGCCTCTTCCCACGGAGCCTCTTCGCCGGCAGCTTTGGCGTCGGCGAGCAGGCCCATGCTATCCTCGACATGGACCGGATAGCGGAACCAGCACACCTTTTTGGCGGGAGCGGCGAACTCGCGGAGGGTGGTTTCGATGCGCCATCCCGACATAGATTCAGCCTGCTTCACGCCTTCGTGATATGCCGCCGAGAAGTCGGCCCCGACCTCTGGAAACCGGCCTTGAACCTCCATCAGCAGCGCATCGGCCTGCACCATGGCATCTTCCGGCACCTCGGACAGGTCATAGTCCCACTCGGAGCAGTACCGGCGGATTGAGGCGCACGAAAGCTGATTCTGCACCTGTTGACGCCGTTCTTCCGGTATATCCAGCTCGATCAGATCCAGGAGCGCATCGGGATCGCGCCCGAACACCCCGGAGCCGGATGCCCGGTCCATCGACCGCTTGCCTCCCTGGGCACCCTTTGAATGGTGGTGCGCATAGATCGTTGCCGATCCCAGTTCGAAGCATATTTTGTCGAACTGGTTGCAGAACTTCGCCATGTGTTCGGCGCTGTTCTCATCGCCGGTGATGACCTTATAAATCGGGTCGATAATGACTGCGATGTATCCCTTTTTGGCGGCCCGGCGGATAAGTTTGGGGGCGAGCCGGTCCATCGGGACCGAATTGCCGCGCAGGTTCCAGATGTCGATATTTCCGATATTGGCGGGAGCCAGCCCCAGCGCGGCATACACACCCTTGTACCGGTGCAGCGCCGAAGCCCGGTCCAGCTCCAAATTGACGTACAAAACCGGTCCTTTTGCGCACTGCCAGCCATGCCAGCGCCCCCCCTCGGCAATAGCAATGGACAGCTCAATCAGGTCGAAGGACTTCCCAGCCTTGGAAGGCCCGGACAGCAGCATCTTGTGGCCCTGGCGGAGAACACCGTCGATAAGTGGCGGGGCGAGGTCCGGCAGGTCATCCCACACGGCGGACAGCGATTCCGGGTCCGGGAGAGCATCGTGCATATCGGCCACCCAGTCCTCCCACTCCTGCCAGCATGTTTTTCCGCAGCGGGCGGAGATCATGTATTGCGGCTGCCCGCCCCGATCCACGCCCGGCATCCTCGACAGCCTCGAAGGATTGCGGTTCTGCTGATCCACCTTGAGGCCGTTCCGCTTCGCCACATCATAGAGGAAGTCCACACGTTTCCGGTACTCATCGTAAGTGGCCGCCTCGATGCGCACTATGGCATGAATGGACTTGCCGCCGGAATGTACAATAGCACTGCACGGCAGTTCCAGTTGCCGGATGATAGCAAGCTGCTTACCCAGGTCACCCTCGTCGGCCTCGATGAGCGCGTGCCGGTACGCCGTCACATTGGCGTCCCGCACCCCTTCCCCATCGAAAGGGTTGATGCGAATCCACGCGCCGCACTCCGGCTTCCAGTCGCCAATCACTCCGCCCAGGTCATCACCCGCCTTGCGCAATTCGTCGATGAGTTGCTGTGCAGTGCGATCCCACACCCCGCGCTTTGGCAGCCACTTGCCGTCCTCTTTCTGCCATGCCTCAGTCACATACGCCACAATGTCCGAAGGTTCAAACACGGCCTCCAGGTACCGCAGCAGGTCCCCGCTGTAATCTGTGGCCGGAGCCGGTACCCCCTCGGATTCAAGATAATGGTGGTCCACAATAGGTTTCAGCTTTGACCCGCCGCCACCGCCGCCGACTTCATCATTCCACCCGAACGCGCCGCCCTCATCATCGAAAGACCACTCATCCATTTTGACCGGTTCCCGCCGCCCATACTGCACGGCCTCCTGCCATTCGCGCATGGCTGCCTTCGGGGCATCGGACCCGGCGGTAATAGCCCGCTCAATATCCGCCATCTGCGATTCGGACAACTCCCCGGCGGCATAATACCCGCCGGCCAGCCGCCCGATGTCGCGCCGCACCTGGTGCCGCTGCCCCTTGACATACTCCTGTTCTATTTTTCTAGTCACTATTTTGTACGCATTGCTCATTGCCCGTCACCTTTCATCCCTGTCGGAACCCGCCAGCCATTAGCGGCGATCCTGGTTATCATTTTGGAAGCATCATCAATCTGCATCTTGCCGACATGCTCAAAGCCGAACCGTTCCAGACAGCGCACCTGTTTCGGTGTGGCGAATCCGGCGGCGCGTCGCGCTTTCAGCCTGTTAATCATCTTCGCCGCCATCCCGGCATTCTGGATGTCAGCCGGGTAAATACCTGCATTCTCCAGGTAATCCAACTGCTGCTTTGACGGCGGCCCCATTTCCCAGCCAAACTCAGGCTGATAGTCCATCAGATCGCCCGCGCTTATCGACACCGCCCATTGCAGCGGGTCCACCAGCTTGCGTTTCTTGTGGCGCATTTCCTCCAGCTTCTTCGCCAGAGCCGCCTCCCGTTCTGCCACCAGTTCCGCGTGCGCGGCGTTCACCTCGTCGTCGGAAAGCTCCATCGTTCCGCCCGGGTCGGACTCGGCCTTGGCGACCATAACCCGTGCCAGCTCCTCGCTGTCTGCCACCAGATGCGCAGGTCGACACAGTTCATGTTTTTCGGACTGCCACAGAAAATCCAGCAGTAGCAGGTTTTCTTTCCCAGGCGACAGCCTCGTGCCCCGCCCGATCATCTGGCAGTATAGCGACCTGATTTTTGTGGGGCGCAGGTTCACTACGCAGTCAATCGACGGCTCATCGAATCCCTCGGTCAGCAGCATCGCGTTGCAAAGCACGTCATACGCCCCTGCATTAAAGTCTGCCAGCACCTCTTTGCGATCCTTGCTGGTTCCGTTGACCTCGCCAGACCGCAGGCCCTTTGAGCGGAGTAGTTCAGCGAATGATTGCGAAGTCTTGACCAGCGGCAGGAAACACAAGGTCTTGCGGCCCCGGCAATGCTCTACCATTTCATCGGCGATCCGGTCGAAGTATGGAGCCAACGCCTCATCCACGTCACCGGAGCGAAAATCGCCAGACTGCATCCGCACGCCGCTCATATCAATTTGCAGCGGAATGGTCATCGCCCGGATAGGCGACAGGAAGCCGTCGCGAATGGCTTCCGGCAAGGTGTACTCATAGGCCAAAGACTCGAAGAACTTCCCAAGGTTCTGTTTATCGCCGCGATCCGGTGTCGCGGTCACGCCCAGCACCTTGGCATCGAAGTAATCGAAAATGCGCTGATATGAATCCGAAAGCGCATGATGCGCCTCATCGACAACAATGTGTGTGAAGTGGCGTTGCGAGAACCGGCCCAGGCGCTTCGCGGACTGCATCGTCTGCACACTGCCCACCGTCACCATCTCCATAGCCTCATGCGCTTCTTCTGCGGCTTTTTCGACGGCAGCTTGAAGACCGGTTGCGGCCTGCAACTTGTCCGCCGCCTGCCGAATCAGTTCATCCCGGTGTGCCAGGATAAGCACCTGCCCGCCATCCCGCACCAAATCCTGTGCCAGGTGCGAGAAAACAATAGTCTTCCCGCACCCGGTAGGCAGAACCAGCAGAGTCTTATCGAACGACCGCCACTCTCTCAAAATCGCATTCTTGGCGTGTTCCTGGTATGGGCGCAGCTTCATGGCGTCGCACCGCCTTTCTTCTTTTCATTCGCTCTAGGCCCAAAACATAACTCAAACGCCAAGTCCTCGACGTTTCTCCATCCACAACTGCACGGATACATGTTGTGAACACGGTGCGTGCAACTTAGTTTGTGCGCGCCGTATTTTAATAGCTCACCAGCCAGTTCTTTTGTTTGCTTATCGCTCACGACGCACCGCCTTTCTTGACGTATAATGTACTGTTGGGTTTGCGAATGAACTGCGAAACAAATGCCCATTTGCAATTCATGCACGTATTCAAATTTAAATCACCGGGTTGCCACTTCTTATAGCTTTCATGCCGTATGCAATCTGTTTTCTTGCACTCTTTTCCGGTTCTTTGCTTCATTGGTTCCTTTCAGTCTTATTGGATAACCCAACAAGACAATCGACGGTACGGCTAAAGCCGCCCGTCATTGTTAACGTTGTCCTTACTCCGGCCACTGGTGCCACTGCCTGCCGTCGAGGATGTCACCGCCGTGATAGTTCGCATTTGTACGCACTTGTTTTGCTGTGCCCCACTGCTTGAAGAAGAACGGAGTGCCAGAGGAAACGCACTGGTCACGCAACGACCGCGCCCATTCTGGATTCATCGGACGTGCGCCGGGGCCACT
>RZZM01000264.1 GCA_009929845.1 Spartobacteria bacterium | reverse complement strand
ATGTGAACCCCTGATTGAAGGCCCCGCCCTGAAGTTCGCTGTTCCAGAATGGCTTGGGTGCGCTTACGGAACGCGCGACTTCCATGCGCGTCCCGTAGTCCGACGGATCACATCCGAACCAGGCCGGAAAGGCGCTGGATCCGAATCCGTCAACCTCCGCCGCATTGTCAAAATCGTTGCCCCGCGCGAAGGGGGCCTCTTCGCCGGACCATTTTGTGTCCGTAATGGGTCCGGCGCTGTGCGCGGAGATAAAATGCCGGTCGTCCCCCGCCCGCAGCGCGGCGCGGCGCCAGGCGGCGGTTTCGCGGGCCCGCTGAATCAGCCATCGCTGAAAATCCATCAAGGCCGGATTGAGCAGGCCCGTTTTGCGCGACGGGTACACATCATCCCAGGATACCAGGCGACATCCCCACGCCTCTCCCAGCGTCGGCAGGTCTTTGTATTGCTTGTGCAGATACTTGCGGAACGCTGTCAGCGACGCCTCGCAGTAGCAGACCCAGTGTTCGCAGTGCACGCACCAGCGCGTTTCATTCCAGCAGTCCCAGGCCGACAAGGCGGGATGCGCATGGTAGCGTTCGGCCAGCGCCGTCATAAAGGCGACCGTACGTTCGCGGACCTGGGTATGGTCCGTGCAGCATCCTGGCGTAATGCCGGGGAGGCATTCCGCGCGCGGGGCGCCACGCGCGACCCGTCCCCGCTCATCGATCATGAGCGCCTCCGGATGAATGCGCGGCATCCAGAAAGGTTGGACATCCGCGATAACGCTGATCACCACCTGCAGGTCCTGCTCCGTTGCCAGGTCCATCAGCCGGTCATAGTCATCAAACACATACTGCCCTGGTTCCGGCTCCATCCAGCCCCAGACCGCCCAGAGCTGGACCGTATTCAACCCGGCATCCTTCATGCGTCGGAAATCCATCGCCCATCGCTCTGCGCCGGGGGTCGGGGGCCGATAATATTGCGCGCCAAATAGAATCATCATTCACTTCCATATTAGTTGTTTTACGCTCACAGATTACACAGATTTGCGCAGATTTTATATAAAAGAAGCGCGTTTTTATCCCGGAAAAATTCTGTATCGTCAGTAATGTATTTTATTTGCGCCAACAGGACATCGCTGATGGTGTGAGGATGTGAAAGAGGGGGGCAAGCTTGCCATTTTGATAATGTAAAAATGGACTTTTTTCTTCCTTTTATGCAATCTGGCTGTTATCATAAACCTCCGAAATTTGTGACCATGTGAATGTTTTGTTTTGCAAACCCGGATCTTGGAGCCTGGCGATGAACACAGAATCGAAGTACAACTTTTTCGGTCGCGGGGACTTGCGCGCCCAGGATGTCGGTATGGGGCCGTGGGGTATTAGCGTGGATGGGCATATGATGCAAAAAAAGCGATTTCTTGTCATGCTGTTTGTTTTGATGGGACGGTTGCTGACGAGTTTCGGTGCGATGGAAAGCGAGGGGCTGGAGGCATGGACGCATGCGCTGGCGGTGGCTTCTGTGCAAGGCTATACGGGTACGGACCCCATGGGGAGTACCGAAGGATCCGATCTGCAAAAGCCGCTGGCGGTTCTCCTGGAAAAGGGGGTCAGCGCTACCGTCGGCGCCATAGATTTTTCTTCGCCTTCGCTGGTTGTGGAGGACCGGGGTGGGGCGGTGTGGACGCTGACGGGACGGCTTCCCGATGCGCGCCGTATGGTCACCGTGAGCGCGCTTCAGCGGGCATCCGGGTGGAAGCCCCTTTCGCTGACGATCACCGGGCTTGATCCACAATCCGGCGCGGGGTTTGAGGATGCCCGTCGTCTGGTGATGGGCCTTCTGCTGGACGGAAAGACCAGTGGGTTGGCGCTTTCGGCCATGACCTCCCTGGCGTCCACGGGGCGGACCCGGCTGACGACCTGGCGCGGACGCGAATTGACGGCGCCCTGGACGGCCTATTGGGTGTTTTTCTCTGATGACGCGCCGCTGGCGAACTGGGCGCATCCCTGTCGATATATTTTTGTGGCGGCGGATTTGTCGTCGGTGGCGGTGCAGTACGCGCTGACCCCGCTGGAGGTGTCGCCGACGGATGTGAACGACGCGGACACGGGCACAACGCTGGAGACGATCCTCCCGTTTGTTCCGCCGCGGGAAACAAGTTCCATCACGCCTTCGGAGTTCCGTGAACCTGTGGCGATCAACTACACGGGCGCTGTGTCCAACTGTTACGCGGTGATTTTGTCTGGCGGGTGCGACCTGGCCAACAATCACATCCGTTACTGGGGGGATGCGGCGCATGTCTACAGTACACTGACCTTGAAGTATGGGTATCCCAAGACCAACATCTATGCGTTGATTTCGGACGGTTTGGATCCCGCCCCTGATCGAAGTGACGACAGTAACTCGCCCTTTGACCTTGATGGCGATGGGGTGGCCGACACCTTGGCGGCGGCCACGGCGGCGAATGTCAGCAATGTATTTGAGGCGCTTCAGTCCCGCCTGACCACCAACGACCAGCTTTTTGTCTTCTTTACGGACCATGGCGAGCCGATTCCTTCCGCCGGCGATTGGGATGTGCAGTTGAACCTCTGGAACTCGGAGGTGCTTCCGGACGCTGCCCTCAAGGCGCTGACGACCAACTTGCCATGTCCCATTCTTTTTGCCATGGAGCAGTGTTACAGCGGTGGGTTTCTAAACGATTTGGACCAGCCAAACCGGGTCATTGCGACGGCGGCACAGTACAACGAATCGTCTTATGCCGGGGAAACCTTTCCGGGCTTTGATCAATGGTGCTATTACTGGATGGCGGCGATGCGCGGTTTTTTTCCGGTCACCAATGCGCCCTGGCTGGATGCGGCGCCTTGCCATGCCGACTACAACGGTGACGGATATGTTTCGTTTCAGGAGGCGTATGACTTTGCCTATGCCAACAAGTATGCGGAAGATCATCCGATGTATCAGGAGACGCCCGCCGGACTGGGCCGGGGGTTGTTCCTGACGAAGCCGACGGTCGACACGCTGGGGATGGATAGATTGGCCGTTGATCCGCTTCCTGTGTTGCAGGCGACAAATCTGCCTTTTGGGGTGCGGATCACCGCGGAGAACGCGGTGGGGCGCGTGATGACGAATTTCAACGGGCCCGCCTTTCTCCAGGCGGTGGCGCCGCCGCTGGATCCCGGCTTTTACGTGGGGCAGCAGTCGTTGTCCTGGAACTATCCACTGGCCGCATATTATCAGGATGCCCGCGCCCAGGTCATTTATCCCTCAACCATGCTTGGCGGCGCGCAAACGATCAGCAACATGGCGCTGCATGTGAATACAGAGACCTCGCAGCGGTTGAATGCGTTCACCATTCGTCTCCGACATACCGCACTGGAGTCGTATTCGGCTTCTCCGGAGTGGGAGGGAACAGGATGGACCACGGTCTATCAATCCAATCTCCTCATCACTTCGACCGGTTGGGTGTCGTTTGTCTTCACCAATGCCTTTGTCTATAACGGCGCCGACCACCTGATGGCGGATTTTTCTTTCAACAATACAAACTACACAAGCGACGGGTATTGCCAGGCCGGCACAGCCTTGGTTTATCGTTCGATTGTATACCGAAGCGACAGCGAGGATGGGGATCCCTTGGTGTGGTCAGGAAGCTCTCCATCGCCTAACCCCTCGTTCTATTTTCCAAATATTCGCCTGGGGCCGCCGATGATCCCGGTCCATGTCGCTATTCAGCCGACAAATCTGACGGGGTTTGTCCATGGAGTCTGGACGGGAATGGTGCGGGTCCTGAATGCGGTCGATGATGTGCGGCTTTTGGCGATGGGGACAAACGTCTACTGGAGTGGTTCTTCGATTCCTTTCACCGTGAAGGACTATCTGTTTGTATTGAATTCCGAGCAGGTCAATGCCGGGAACGGGGAGGTGGTGTTGACCTGGCAAAGCGGGACCAGCGGGACCTACCGGGTGCTGGCCTCGACGGGGCTGGTACATGGATTCAGCGTCCTCGCGACCAATCTGCCCGCCACCCCGCCGCTTAACAGCTATACCGGTGTGCTCGATGCCGCCAACCAGCGCTTCTTCTGCGTGCAGGAGGAGTAAGCGCGCCGCCGCCGACCGTTCTCTCGGACGACTACGTCTGTCCGTGGTAAGCAACAATAATAACCATTCAGAAATAAATAAATTGCAATGGAGTTACGAATGTCGTCATTTATTGGTATGCAAACTTTGACAGAAAAAGTGTATCGGCTGGGACCACCCGGGGGTGTTTTTGATTTGACGGTTGTGGTGAACCTGTTCCCGGATTTGTCGCGGGGGCGCGTCAGTTGCTATTGAATCGAGCGATGACAGCGGGGGAGATGTTGCGATTGAAGCCTGGGCTTTTCATGTTGGCGGAGGAATGGCGAAAATCTCAGTTGCATCCTTTTGCGCTGGCTGCGCTGTTGCATTTGAGGCTGTTTTACCGTCTGGCCCGGTTTTCCGAGGATCTGGATTTTTTGCTGAAGGAAGCAAATCCTGATTTTCAATGGGGGGCACTTCTGGATGCTGTACATCGGGAATGCGCAATGGAAGGCATACACTTTGACGCGCAAGAAAACAAATCAGCGGATTCTGCGGTGCGGAAGGCGTGGTTAAAAACAGACTCACTGCGATGTGCTGGCGCACGCACTTCATCAGCAGGGACCGTGGGCCGGCAAGGGCGTTGTCCCCGATCCGGAATGGTACTGCGCCGCGTTGTTTGAGCAGCGACTTGATGATCTGGAAAGATTATGCATAGAAGGAGAGAGGCCCAACGTATAAGAGGCTCCACTTTGGACAACATAACCTACAAAAACTCTGCTTTTCTTCTGAGGGCGAGGAAAATAGCGGCGATGTGGAGGGCCTGGAAGAATGTCCCGCTGTCGATCATCTGCAGGACGTCTTCCACGTCAAAGAACTCCACTTCAATATCCTCGGTTTCATCCGGGGTTGGTTCGGCGACTTTGCGGGCATCGAGCACGAGCATGGGGTAAACATAGTTGTTATAGCGGGCGGAATTCGGGGTGAAGCGGCCTAAACGGTATATTTTGTCGGAGGCATAACCGGTTTCTTCGAGCAATTCGCGGCGCGTGGCCTCTTCGGGTGTTTCGCCCCGTTCGATATTGCCGCCGGGAATTTCCGTGCTGATCTCACAGGTGCCATGACGATAGAGGCGAATCAGCATCAGGCGTCCGGCCTCATTAAAAACAACCATGTGTACCCAGTGGCGGCATTCAATCACGTAGTACGGGTCCACCAGCACGCCCCGGCCGGTTACGCAGGTGTCCGCGCGTAGCGAAAACCATTCGTCGCTGAATTCTGTCTTTGTTCCTGTCACCTTCCACTTTTCCATCATCGTCACCTCGGGGTTGCCCTGGATACAACTTTTCTGTCATTCATGATTGAACCACAGTGGCATTTCCCTGTAAGAATGACGACTCTGAAATAGAAACAATGCAGGAGCAGTATATGAAAACGTTAGTGACCGGCGGCAGTGGATTTCTTGGGATCAATATGATCCGCTATTTGATGAACAAGGGCGAAACCGACATTGTGGTGTTGGACATCGCCGATTTCGATTATCCGGAGAAGGACCGGATCACGTTTATCCAGGGGGATATCCGGGACAAGGCCGCGGTCAAAAAGGCGATGGAAGGGGTGCAATGGGTGATTCATACGGCCGCCGCGCTGCCGCTCTATACGAAGGAGGAAATCTTCGGGATCGACATCGACGGCACGCGCAATATCCTCGAGGCCGCGCACGCGGCGAATGTCGAACGCTGTGTGCATGTCTCCTCGACAGCCGTGTACGGTATTCCTGACCATCATCCGTTGTATGAAGATGACAAGCTGGATGGGGTGGGGCCCTATGGCATCGCCAAGATCAAGGCGGAAGAAGTGTGTTTCGAGTACCGCGAAAAAGGCATGTGCGTGCCGGTGGTCCGTCCGAAGTCTTTCATCGGCCCGGAACGCCTGGGGGTGTTCGCCATTTTTTATGAGTGGGCGAAGGATGGAAAGAACTTTCCGATGATCGGATGGGGAAATAACCGTTATCAGCTTCTGGATGTGGAAGACCTGAGCGCCGCGATATATTTGTGTTTGACCCTGGATAAAGAGATTGCGAACGACACCTTCAACATTGGCGCCAAGGAGTTCACCACCATGAAGGAGGACTATCAGGCGGTATTGGACCGCGCCGGTTTCGGGAAGCGCATTGTCGGCACGCCTGCCGGTCCGGCGATCTGGGCCCTGCGCCTGCTCGAGGCCATGCATCTTTCCCCCTTGTACAAATGGGTCTATGAAACCGCCTGCACCGACTCGTTCGTCGGGATTGACAAGGCGGAAAGAGTCCTCGGTTTCATCCCGCAATACTCCAATAAGGACGCCCTGGTGCGCAATTACGAGTGGTACCTGGCCAATTACGAGAAGTTCAGGAACCAGACTGGCATATCCCATCGTGTCCCCTGGAAATCCGGCGCGCTGAATATCATCAAGTGGTTTTTCTGATAATACTTTGTCGCGACAAAGGGCGGCAACGCCGTGGTTGTCGGGATGGTTGTTTTCCTGTTCGTGCGCGAGACCCTGAGACCTGAAACTTCAGAACTCCTTACCTCGTGGAAGTTAACGTGATACCAAGGTGTTGTCCTGGGCTTGTTGTTCAGGCTTTAGCCTGCCGCGCACGGCGAGCCACATGCCGAGCCGCGTGCGCAAAACAGCAAAAAAAAGGACAAAAATCCGCAAAAAATGGCAATTTTTAGGTTCTTCTGCAAATTTCATGGAAGCATGCTCAATTTGCCGCAGAAGAACAGAATGGAAATTCTGTAATTTTCAAAAGAGCGGAACCCGCGTG
>RZZM01000263.1 GCA_009929845.1 Spartobacteria bacterium | reverse complement strand
ATATTGCCCCGGATGCGCGCCTGCAGGTTTTCCTCGGTGATGTCCGGCGCACGGCCTTCCCAGTATGGCGTCAACTCGGCCAGGTACTGGTCAAACAACGGTTTGATAGGCACGGTATGGAGGGTTACCCCCAGGTTTTTTGCGAGTTGTCCGGCGTCATGCAGGGTGCCGGAAGAAGAATACTGCGAGGGCATGGTAATGCAGGTGACCCGGTCCGCCCCCAACGCGTCCACCGCCAGCACGGCCACCAGCGCGGAATCAATCCCGCCACTCAAGGCCACCACCACATGCGTGAAGGCATTCTTTTCAACGTAGTCGCGCAGGCCCAGCAGCAGGGCGCGATAGACCTCATCCAACGGGTCCAATTCCGGCTCGATACGCGCCTCCACATCGGCGCTGCTTCTTCCGATATCCAGCACGCAGGTGGACTCGTCGCCTTTGAAGTCCATGGCCTGCCCCACCCGCAGCGGATAGTATAAAATCTCCTCCGCAAACTGGCCCGCGCGGGCCACGGTGGTTCCCTCCGGCGAAATCACCATGCTGGCGCCATCGAAAACCAGTTCATCCTGCCCCCCGACCAGATTCGCATACAATAGATAGCTTTCCAGTTCCCTGGCCGCTTTTCCAACATAGGATTCGCGCACGGCTATCTTGCCGCGATGGTAGGGTGACGCGGAAAGGTTCAAGATCGCATGCACCCGGCGCTCGCGCAGCATGGCACAGGCCCCGCCCTCGACATCCCAACTGTCCTCGCAGATATGTATGCCGAAACGCACACCACCGGACTTGATGATCAGCGGACTCACGCCACTGGAAAAAACACGTTTCTCGTCAAAGACCCCGTAATTGGGAAGCAGCACCTTGTAATAGGTGCGCACCAGCGCGCCCTTGGAATAGACCAGCGCCGCATTGTAGGCCTTGCCGTCCTCGCGCCATGGCGCACCGACCACCGTGAGCGCCTTCTTCGGCAGGCGGTCCGCCAACCCCATCGCGGCCTCCTCGCAATCGCGCATGAAATGGTCCTTAAGAATCAGGTCCTCCGGCGGGTACCCCGAAAGCACGAGTTCAGGAAAAAGGACCAGCGAGGCCCCCTCATCCGCCGCGCGGCATGCTGCGTCCACAATCTTGTCCGCGTTGTACGGAATATTCCCGACCACCGGATTCACCTGCGCCAACGCAATGAGTATCTGCTGCATGGATCACCATACCTTCAAGTAACTTTAATTGTGGGTGTCTGTTTTTTTGCTGCGGCACATCAGGCGGCGGCAGACGGCTTGATCCAGGCCGCCGCCTTGTCCTTGATCTGTTTGAATTTTCCGCTGAGTTTGGTCAGGCGCGCATCCCACTCAAGATTGATGGACTGGCCTTCCGCACACACATGAAAGGTGGTCATGACCATGATCAGGAACAACGGCTTCAAAAAGGCGCTTCGCGCATTGGCGGCAAAGAGGATGGCGATGACAATGGCCCACCCACCCGCGGCGCCGCCGATCAGGTGCGTCACCGCCAGCGCGGGCAGCAACATGAGCACCCAAAGGAGCACGGTACAGACCTTGTCCAGGATAACCACCCAGATGGCCGTCTTCAGGATGGACTTGGCGTTCTGGCAATAATAGATCAGGCCATCCTGCCCGCCCCGCCAGGGATTCGTCTCCTTGCGCGCCAGGATGTAGGAAAAAATCGTTTCATCCAGATAGGTCGAGGCGCTGTAAAGGATGGCCTTTACAATGTTCATGAGACCTTCGAGTCCGGGGATCGGGATCAGGCTGCTTACCCAGTCCAGCGTCCGGTTGAACGAGCGGATCACCCCATCGAGCAAGCGGTCCATGCCGAACAGCACATTCACCTGCACAAAACGTTCACGGACCACCCGCCGGCCATAGGCAAACATCCCCTCGGTGCCGTTGCCGATCTGCCCGGTCGTGACCAGGTCCGTCAGCACAACAATGTGGCCGCATTTGATCATATAGAGGACATAGCGCACTACCAGCACCCAGAAGCCGCCATAGGCCGCCACCCCACCCACCCCCCAGACCAGGCCAAAGGTTTCATGCACCCTATTACCAAGCCACGCCGCGCCGCCCAATGTGATAACGCCCCATATGATTGTTATAATTGAAACCACCAGCAGCACCCCGAAACGGGCCAGCGCATACGGCAACGTTTTCATAAAAAGTCCCAGCGCGACACCAAATGACGCGCTCCGTACGGCCAGCGGATACTGGTGACGCACATCTGACGGTTCAACTTCCGGGACCACAGCCCCTGTTTCCTGGCTATCCATGATACTCACTCCTTCCTTTTTTCAGCAACCCGGGGAGTGTAGTCCGACAGTCTCAACACAGTCAAATACTTATCCCGGAAAGTAAAAACCGGGAAGGCTACTACAATCACGAGAAACAGAGCAAAAAATAAATTGAGTAAAACAGGGGCGGTTCATCGCTATTGTACTGCTGTTTTTTTAAGAGGCGCGGATGAACACAGATTGTGCGAGGTCGAAATTTGTCGCAGGCGCGCCAACCCTGAGCTGCCAGCTTTACCCCCGTTGGGGCAGCCATGTAACTGCAGCCAAAAAAGGGTTATTGAGAAGTTGATGAAAAGTCCTGCATAAATATGTTTACGAAACCGGGGAAAACGCTTACTGTATATGTTCCATGAGCAAAGCACTGAGAATTGCCATCGGGTCCGATCATGGCGGATTTGACCTGAAGACTGGCTTGATAGCGTATTTGAAGTCAACCGGATACACAGTTATTGACTGCGGCATACGGGATAAACAACCCGCGGACTATCCCCGCATTGCGCTCAGCGTCGCACTGCGCGTTTCCTCGGGTGATTGCGACTACGGCATCGCCATCGACGGCGCTGGCATCGGTTCGGCCATGGCCGCCAACAAGGTCAAGGGTGTGCTCGCCGCGGCCTGCTACAACGAGGCCCTGGCCAACAATTGCCGCGAACACAACGGCGCCAACGTCCTGACCCTCGGGGCCGGGCAGGTTTCCCTCCGTGAGGCCACATCCATTGTTTCTGTATTTTTAACAACAGCATGCAGCGCGCCCCGTCATTTGCGGCGGGTGCAACTGATCAAAGACATTGAGCAGGGCCATCTGAAACACGGGCCGGAAACGATGTCGAGGACAACCATAAACGAGGAGGCAGCGGTGGAACTTTCACCTCAGGATATTGACCGGATTGCCATGCGGGTGAAGGAATTGCTCGCCGGTGGCCCGGGCACGCAAGCGACGGCATCCGCAACACCCGCGATGGGCCCGAAGGAACTGGCCAACATGATCGATCACACCCTGTTGAAGCCCGAGGCTTCCAAAGGCGATATTGTGCGCCTGTGTCAGGAGGCCATTGAAAACAGCTTTTTCTCGGTGTGTGTGAACCCGACGTATGTGTCGCAGGCGCGCGATCTGCTGAAGGGCTCCAACGTCGAGATTGCCTGCGTGGTCGGCTTTCCGCTGGGGGCGGCCGCGCCCGAGATCAAGGCCCTTGAAGCCCGCAAGGCCATCCGCGAAGGCGCGACGGAGATTGACATGGTCATCAATATCGGCGCGTTGAAGAGCGGGGACGACGCCCTGGTGCTGCGCGACATTCGCGGGGTGGTCGAGGCCTGTCGTGAGCGGGACGCCCTTTGCAAAGTGATCCTGGAGACGAGTATCCTGACCGATGACGAGAAGGTGCGCGCGTGCGAATTGAGCATGAAGGCCCGCGCGCACTATGTGAAGACCTCCACCGGGTTCGGCTCGGGCGGGGCCACCGAAGAGGACCTCCGCCTGATGAGCAGGACCGTCGCGCCGAAGAAACTGGGGGTGAAGGCCTCCGGCGGCGTCCGGACCTACGAGGATGCCATGCGAATGATTGCCGCCGGGGCCACGCGAATCGGGGCCAGCAGCAGTGTGAAGATTATCGAAGCAGCCAAGGCGCAAGCCGCGACTGCATAAAAAAAGGAGATACGCCGTGGTTGAATTACGAACATATATTTTTCTGGATAGTCTCCAGCCGCAACATGCGTCATTCCTGGCCACCGTCGCGAAGGGTTTCCTTCCGCGGGCGGGCCAGGCTTCGCTGTTCGTGGAAATTTCACCGGGCATCGCGATCAATCGCGTGACCGACGTGGCCCTGAAATCGACCAATGTCACCCCGGGCATGCAGATCGTCGAACGCTTCAATGGCATGCTGGAAATCCATTCGGATTCCCAGGCGGATGTCCGCGAGGCGGGACGGTCCATCCTGGCCGAACTCGGCCTCAAGGAAGAGGACCGCATCAAACCGAAAATCTATTCCAGCCAGGTGATTCGCGCGGTGTCCGACTACCAGACCCAGCTCATCAACCGTATGCGCCACGGCAACATGATCGTGCCGGGCGAAAGTATGTACGTGATGGAAGTGGGCCCGGCCGGCTACGCGGCCATCGCCGCGAATGAGGCCGAAAAGGCCGCGGAGATCAATATCCTCGAGGTCCGCGCGACAGGCAGTTTCGGGCGCGTGTACCTGGGCGGCGAAGAAAAGGACATCGAGGTGGCCTACAAGGCCGCCGAACAGGCTATCGAGTCCATTACCGGACAGGATGTAATGAAGTAATCAACAAATATTCCGAACAAACAGTCGGAGAAGCGTAAAAAATACAACATGGAGAGGTATATCATGGCAGAAGCATTAGGCATGATTGAAACACGGTCATTTCCCGCTACAGTGGAAGCAGCCGACGCAATGGTCAAAGCGGCCAAAGTGGATCTGGTCAATTACGAAAAAACCGGCGGCGGCTTCACCTCCGTCGTTGTCCGTGGCGATGTGGCCGCTGTGAAGGCCGCCTGTGACGCGGGCCAGATCGCCGCCGCGCGCGTAGGCGAAGTGGTCTCGGTGCACGTCATCGCGCGTCCGCACGCCAATGTCGATACGGTGATGCCCCTGGGTCGGCAAGACCAGGAACCCGCCAAGAAGAAATAATTGTTTTTGGGCAGGCACGTCCGTTCCCGGAGCACCGGGAACGGGATCCTGCCGGGAGTCGTTTCATGAATCTTGGTAAAGTTGCTGGAACCGTGGTTGCCACCCGTAAGGAAAGCAGCATGGATGGGTTAAAATTCCTGCTGGTTGATGTGGTGGACAGCGACGGCAAGGAGACCGGTGCGCAGGTGGTGGCGGCGGATGCCGTGGGCGCGGGCGAGGGCGAATTCGTCCTGGTGGCGTCCGGCAGTTCCGCGCGCCAGACCGAAGCCACCAACAACAGGCCCTGCGACGCGGTGATCATGGCCATCGTCGACAGTTGGGATATCGGAAATACCACCAAATATTTGAAATCCGGCGAGGCCTGACCGGTTGACAGTGTTTTATAATTTTTTCCGCGGCACCGGGTGTCGCGACTACAGTAAGCGAGGTACGCTATGGCCAACTTGAGCCCACAGGATATTGATGCCATTGCACGGAAAATAGCCGAAGATATCCGGGGAAGCGCCCCGGGCGCCCCTTCATCGGGCGCGCCGACCGCCGCCCCCCTTCCCGCGCCGGGCGAAGGTATCTTTTCTTCCATCAATGAAGCCGTGGCCGCCGCCAAAAAGGCCCAACCGGTCTTTCAGGATTTGCCGATGGAGACGCGCGCGAAAATCATTGCCGCGATGCGGCAGTCCATGCGAGAACACGCAACAGCCCTGGCCAAGGCGGCGTTCGAGGAAACACGCCTTGGGCGTTTCGAGGACAAAATCGCCAAAAACACATTGGCCATCGAAAAGACGCCCGGCATCGAGGATTTGCAACCGGTGAGCTTCACGGGCGACCGCGGACTGACGCTGGTCGAGCTGGCGCCCTTCGGCGTGATCGGCGCGATTACGCCCACCACCAATCCAACATCGACGATTATCAGCAATTCGATCGGCATGCTGGCGGCGGGCAACACGGTGGTCTTTAATGTACACCCGCGCGCAGCCGGGGTGTCGGTGGAAAATGTCAAACTCCTCAACCGGGCCATCGTGAGCGCCGGCGGACCGCCCAATGTCATTACCTGCTCCAATGCGCCGACCGTGAAAAGCGCGCAGGAACTGATGCATCACCCTGATATCCGCCTGCTGGTCGTCACCGGCGGCGGCGCGGTCGTGCAGGCGGCCATGGCCAGCGGTAAGCGCGCGATCTGCGCCGGCCCGGGCAATCCCCCCGTGGTGGTGGATGAAACGGCCGATATCGACCAGGCTGGACGCGATATCGTGCGCGGGGCCTCGACCGATAACAACATCATCTGCGTGGACGAAAAGGAATGCGTGGTCGTCGATAAAGTGGCCGACGACCTGCTGCAATCCATGGCGCGACACGGCGCGGTCATCATTGACCGCAATCGTCTGGCCGATCTGGAACGTACGATCTTTACCAAAATGCATGGACCGCGTGAGCATGCCGAACTCAACCGCGATCTCGTGGGCCTCAACGCCGGAACCATCCTGGCCAAAATCGGCATGCAGGTCCCCAGTACGGTGCGCCTGGGCGTCATTGAGGTAAACGAGGACCATCCCCTGCTCTGGACGGAACAAATGATGCCCATCATGCCGGTCGTCCGCGTCCCCAATGCCGATTACGCCATCAAGCTGGCGGTGGCCCTCGAAGGGGGCTGTCAGCACTCCACCATCATGCACTCGAAAAATATCGATAACCTCAGCAGGATGGCCAAGGCGTGCAATTGCAGTATCTTTGTCAAAAACGGCCCGGCGGTGGCCGGCCTGGGACTCGGCGGCGAGGGCTATACCACCTTTACCATCGCCAGTCCGACCGGCGAAGGCCTCACGGGCCCGCACAGTTTTGCCCGCTCACGTCGTTGTGTGATGGTTGATCATTTCCGGATTGTTTAATGAAGCA
>RZZM01000001.1 GCA_009929845.1 Spartobacteria bacterium | reverse complement strand
GTACAGACCCCCACCCCACGCCCCGCGGCCCCCCCGCCGCAAACAACGCACACGGCGCCCGGCGCGGGAAGCTGGGAAAAGGCCTTGAAGAGCCGTCCCGCCCCGAAAAATGCCCGGCAACTCGTTCCCGACCTGAAAGAGATTTTCAAGGCCCAGGGCGTGCCGCCTGAACTCGTCTGGCTGGCGGAAGTTGAATCTTCCATGAATCCCAATGCGAAAAGTCCGGTGGGCGCCGCCGGCCTCTTCCAGTTCATGCCCGCCACGGCGGAACGCTTCGGAATGAAGGTGTCGCCGAACGACGACCGACTCGATCCACGGAAAAGCGCGCGCGCCGCGGCGGAATACCTGAAGATTCTGCACCGCAGGTTTGACGACTGGCCGCTGGCGCTGGCCGCCTACAACGCGGGCGAAGGACGGGTAGGAAAATTGTTGAAGCAGCACAGCGCCAAAACGTTTGACGACATTTCGTCGCGCCTCCCCGTGGAAACCCGCATGTACGTCCCTAAGGTCATGGCCATGGTTGCGCTGCGTGAAAATATCGATCCCGCGACCCTGCCTGCGCCCAAATGACATACTGCTGATACCCCCCCCCCAGGAAAATGCAAAAAGAATGGTGAATCCATCGCGTGCCCCCCAGGGGTTATCGAGTTCATTTTCTTATTGACTGCAAACAGCGATGCAAAATAGTCTCTTCCGCATGAACCGTGCTGTGATGCCCTTGACTGTTTACGTTTGTATTGTCATCTTTCCATTTACGTGGGTCCAGGCAGAACCTCCAATCATAACAGGGCTTTCCCTTAGAGATAATAATGTTGAATTGTCTTGGGATATCCCCACAAACCAGTTCATTGTCGAAAGTGCCTCTGTACTCACGAATTGGGTTGGCAGCTCTCTGTGTGTTGGTTCATCAACGGGAGTACAGGCACACACGATTCAATTTCCCCAAGACAACAAGAGCGTAGCTTTTTTTCGGCTTCAGGTTGGGTTGGCAATGGTGTCCTTCCCTGATCCTGCCCTCGATTCAGCCATCAGGGATGCCATCGAAGAAACAGAAACAAAAAGAGCACCAACGAATGCCATATACGATGTGGAAATTGAGAACTTAACAGATTTATATGCATCCTGGCGAAGTATAACCAACGTGGCAGGTCTAGAGCATTGCAGTAGTCTGGAGTATGTGGATATCTCGGGCAATTTCATCGAAGATGTCAGTTCTTTGACCAACCTGATTAACCTTTCCACGCTGGTTTTGAGCGACAACACCAACATACACTTACCCTCATTGTCCAGCCTTACTAATCTTTTGCAACTGGCTCTTGGGTCTTGCGCCATAACAAATGCGGAACCGTTGAACCGCATGATCCATCTTACCTATCTCGACCTCAGCGGGAACAACATCCCGGGTATTTCGGCGTTGAGCAACATGACCGGTCTTGCAAACCTAAACCTTGCCCAAACTACCGTCTCAAATCTGGAGGCCTTGTCAGGACTTACGGATTTGACTCGGTTGCAGCTAACCTGGAACGAAATCTCAGACCTCACGCCACTGGCAGGGCTAACGAACCTGACGATACTGGAACTTGGCGGCAATAGTATTGCGGATATTGCGCCATTAAGTGGATTAACGGCACTGATTGATGTTGAACTCCAAAACAACGGCATTGTTGACATTGGGCCCCTTGTCCCCCTGACAAATATCAGCTATTTGGATCTGTCAGACAACGGACTTACAAATATTGCCAGTCTCACCCATCTGCATAACCTTATCGACCTTGACATGGGATTCAACCCCATAGTAGACCTCTCGCACTTGGCCGGTCTGACAAACCTGACTGACCTCGACCTCGGATATACAAGTATTGAAAATATTGATTCGCTTTCCGCACTGACAAACCTCCAAAGAATACCCATGTGGAATTGCCAGATAGCAGACCTATCGGCGCTTGTTACCAATGCTTCTCTGGGCGGGCTTGGTTCAGGAGACCACATTTGGCTCTCCGGCAACCCGTTAACATCATTTGCGCAGACTAATCAGATCCCAACGTTGAGGAACCAATATGGCGTAACCGTACACTGGCCATAGCAAGGTATATATGATGAGTATAATAGAGGCAACTACACAGGGAAGATCAAAACTGGACGCTCGTAAGCGGACGCACAAAGTACTGAAATGTGTTGGTCGTGTGTTCGTCTATCAGTTCATGGCGGCTTTGATTTCGGCGCTCTGCGCGGGCTGTGCCACCACAGGCTATCTTGGTGACCGAATGCGTGATGCGGGGGATATGGCCACGATGACTGTCGGCATGGGCGCGGGGGCAAAAGGACGCGTTGGGCCGGTTCAGGTTGGGCTTGTTGTGAACCGGGATCTTGCGGGTGTGCGCGCTGGTACAGTCTCTATCCCCTGGTCGCTTGACACGGACTTCCTTCTTTTTCCTCTATACGGATTTGGTTTCGAATGGATGGAGACGACAAACCAAGTGGTAATTGCGAGGCACAAATGCGTGAATACCAGCAAACCCCTTCCGTTTCTCTCGCTTGTTGACACAGGCGAGAAGTTTGAACATGAGTGGAGTTTCTCCAGAGAACACCTGCACTATTACACAGGCATCGACATCGTCATCGGTCTGGGGGGGACGTTGCGTTTTGGTATCAACCCTGGAGAAATTATCGACTTTATTCTTGGCTGGATGACCATCGACATTTTCAACGATGATTTGCAAAGAACGAAACCATAATCGAACCAGTGTTACCGGTGCGGCTCGGGCCTGATGGCGTGTGCGGCGTGCATGCCGGCAATGGCCGCCGCCTCGACGCCACTGCCAACGACTGCGGAGCCGGCGAGGTATAAATGCTTGAGGGGCGTTTGGGTGGTGAGCCCCGCCTGCCCGGGCGCGGGGCCATAAATGCACCCGTGCGTACTCCATGCGTAACGCGCCAATGTGGCAGGGGACGCCTCTTGTCGATAGGTGATGCGCGAGCGCAGGCCGGGGATTATTTTTTGAGCGGCGTCGATCATCGCGTCGCCGACCCGGCGCTTCTTTTCCGCATAATCCGGCGCCTGGCCAGCAAGGCGGCAGCGGAAAGCCCGCCGATACCGGAACCCACCACGACCACATCGTGCTCGCGTTCCGCCGTGGGGCGCGCGTCAAAGCAGGGGGGAGGCCATTTGTACGGCTCCCACTGGTCAAGCCGTTGCTGCAGCCCTCTCCGGACGGCAAAGAGCGGGAATTGATACGAAAAAATGATGCCTCCAGCCATGCTGACGGTCGGGAAAACAATGGAGAACCATGTTCTCATGTCGGGGCGCAGGACGGCCAGGACGCCCATGAGTGCATTAAGAGAGAATATTCCGCCCCACACAGCCGTAATGATGGCGTTGATGGCATAGAATTCGGGGTCATCCCAGTAGATTTCGTCCCACTCCTCTTTGGCATACTGATACGTGAATGGATTTTTCGCCGCCAACGTTCCGAAGGCCATGCCGGCGAGTACGACTCCGTTAACAACCATTCCATAGGTTTTCAGAAATGGCCAGCCGATAAGCAGGGTGAGGCACGCATGCAGCGCGAAATACCCCAACGCCACCAGCTCAAGTGTTTTCGTGTTGCCGCACGCAAGCCATCGCCACACGACAACCACGGCAGCGCACGTCAAGCCGCCCAGAATGGCAACAGGCCATAGCCCAGCCCCTGAAAAAATCCAGAATATAATCCACGGGATAAACCCGTAAAACACCTGATAAGAAAGCGCTTTTTGCCCTGGGGCAGCAAGCGTATCGATTGGTCCTGTTTGTGTGCTCATGGGGGCATTTTCGGGGGGGGCGGGGCGGTCGTCAAGCGCATATTACGGGTTCATTAAGGCCGCATACGTTGCGCTTCCCTCGTTATCGCAAACGCATCGTGATGTGGACGGCCTCCGTGATGTTGGCGACATCCAGTTTTCGTATAATGTTGGTGCGGTGGGTTTCGATGGTTTTGGCACTCAGACCGAGTTGATCGGCGGTCTGGCGGGTGGTCAGACCGGCGGCCGCGTAGCGGAGCACCTCCTGTTCGCGCGGTGTCAACGGAGAACGGCTGCCGACGGCATCGTCGGCGATGCCTGCGCTCATGTAACGTCTTCCGGCATGGACCTCGTGCACGGCATGTATGAGGTCGTCGAAGGCGGCATCTTTGAGGACATAGCCCTGTATGTCGGGGCGTGAAGCCGCTAACAGGTAGGCGGTCTCGTTGTGCATGCTGAGCAGGATGATACGCGGAGGATCGCCGGCGCCGGCCAGCCGGTTGGCGATGGTGAAGGCGTCCATGTCGGGCATGTCGATGTCGAGCACGACGATGTCCGGTTTTCGCGCTTCGATGAGCGCCAGCGCTTCCCGTCCGGTGCGGGCGAAGCCTTCAAGCTGTATATCCGGTTGATCGCTGAATAACCGCTGGAGGCCTTCGAGAAAAAGCTGGTGGTCGTCGGCGAGGATGATTCGAATCAGTTGATGGGGAGCCATAGTTCTATATCCATTCCTTTTCCTGTGGCGGTTGTGACGCGGCATGTGCCGGCCAGGGCGTCCACATGTTCACGCAGGGTCAGCAGGCCGATTCCGGTATTCGCCTGCAACGGGGCGCCGCCCCGGCCGTTGTCCGATATACGCAGGCGCAATCCGCTGCTTTTTCGTTCCAGGGTCAGCCGGACGCTATCGGCGGAGGCGTGGCGGACGATGTTGTTGAAGGCTTCCTGGGCGGCCCTGTAGATGGTGACCGACATGTCCGGCGAAATGCCCGCGAATGGGGCCTCCCCCTCTGGCAGGTCGAGTTCCAGCGAGAACCCATGCTGGTCGGCTGTCCGTTCGGCCAGGGCGCGCAACGCGACAGTCAGTCCAAGCTGGTCAATTTCGGCGGGGCGCAGGACGTGGGAAAAATCGCGCAGCGCATTGATGGAATCGGATAGCTGCGCAACGATTCGCTTGCCGTCGTCATCTTCCTCCCGGGGACACCGGCGCAGCAAAAGTTGAATATCTAGTTTGACCGCGGAGAGGGTGGGCGCGATCTCGTTGTGCAGCGTGGCGGCCAGGCGTTTCCGCTCCTGTTCTTCAGTCCCGACAAGCTGGCGCGAGAGATGGCGCAGTTGCCGGTAGGTCGCGCGGTATTGTATAGACAGCGCAACGGCCAGGGAGGCGGCCAGTCCCGCGAAACCGATGTGAAGCGCCAGGCTGAAAGGCGGCAGGAGCGGATTCCACTGGCAGACGAGGTATTCCACCAGACTGAATGCCACCAGCCACAGGAACCCGGCGAACACGCAGAGATCGGATGCGGGTAAGGCCCCCCACCCTTTTCGAAGGAAGCCCGGCACGATGATGGCCGTTCCCGCAAGCACAAGGCCCATCCATAGCGGCTCGATACGGTGGCACCATTGAAGATTCCCGGCGATGGCGATGAAACAGGCCAGCGCGGCGCAAAGTCCCGCCAGGCCTTTCAACACGAGTGTCGGCCACCGGCTGTCAAAAACAGGCAGGCTGAGCATGAAAAACGGCGCCGGGAGGGCGGCCAGGGCCGCGACGGCGATGCGCTGGAGCCGTGGTGTGAGCCATTTGGCTTCGTAGAAGAGCAAACTTTCCAGGCCAAAGACCAGGGTAAAGAGGACGATGAGCATGCCGATCCAGAGATACCCGCGGTGAGGAACACCCCGCACATACAGCATGGCCCAGAACACCAGTGTCATGCCCAGCAACCCGAGCACAAACGCTTCACTCGCTTTTTGGCGCGCCATCTGCCGCTGCGCAATGCGTGATATCTCCTCCCAGGCATCGACAACCACCGCGCCGGCGAGTCCGCCCCGCGCCTGGCTGGACTGCACGCGCACCGCCAACACATTATCTTCCGGTTGCAAGAGATGACCGGGCAGGCGGTAGACACGTTCCTTTTGCGGCGCATCAACAAAATCCGCGCCGATGCGCCCTTCGCCGCCGATCAGCCCGCCGTTTAAATACACTTCGTCGGAGGTGAGGATACGCCCCGTGCGTACGCCCCATCCGCCGGCGGGCCTCTCCCGGGGCAGGTCGAACCGCACCCGGTACCAGGCCATCGGTGAATCCCCGGTGGCATCGAATAATTCGGGCACTGTTTGTGCTGTCCCGGCAGATTCATCGGCATCCGGTTTCGCCCAGTCGACATCATCGCCCCGGAGGAATGTCCACGGACGCAGCACAACACGCGCCCCGGACATGTCGCCGATGACTTGCGCCGGGCACATAAACACAACAGCCAGCATTAGAAATACAAAATACTTCATAGTGGCATAGTACCCGGATCGACGAAGAAAACCATACACTTTTTCACTCACCGATCGTGCCAGAGGCTGCTCCGCAGGGATTGTGGATGGAGGGACATGGTCCTCAATACCTGGTGAATCAGGAAGCGTTCTGTTGAATCTGAAAAATGGTTGGATAATCCAGTCGTTACGGACAGCGACCTCCCGCTTGGGTATCAGTCTATGTTTCCAAAGGAGTTCTGATTTTAGTCACCCAGGCGAATGCGGTAAAAACAGGCGCTTGACGCCGCGCCGGTTTCATCCGTGTAGCTGTTCATCGGAGGGACTGCCACATTGGTCACCAGGGAAACAAAGCCCTCAACAAGGTTGGTTGCACGTTCCACCACGTATGCTTTGCCGTCCACACTCGACCAGTATACAGCGTATGCCGCCTGTGTTTGCACTTGCTGCAGAATCGTAAACAGCGACGATGCATTGGTGGGGTCCGTCCCGGCCCGGTACTCGTCCCAGTCCGTGCATCCGTCCCGGTCCCAGTCCCAGGCGGTATACATGTTGGTGAGCATGTCCTGGTCGCAGTCCGGCCACCACTGCACACGTTTGGGGAAGAAATCATATTCCCAGCTATCCGGGAGCGCGTCCGCGTCCACATCGCCATCGGTTACCACGAGGCGTACGGTGGCTGTCAGGCTGTCGGCCAACCCGTCATAGGCCACATAGGTGAATTCATCCTGTAAGGCCGGTGTGCCCGGAAAGGTTTTGTACAGGACATTGGAGGGCGGGGAGCCGAACACCCAGCCGTTGGTGGGCATGGACATGAAGCGATAACTGAGTCTGTCGCCGTCCGCATCCGTGGCCGTCAGGTTGATATTTGTGGCCGTAAAGGCGCGCACATCCACCAGGAGTGAAGGCGCGACGGGAGAGATATTGGGGCGGTTGGTGGGCATGTTCCAATCCGCCATACGTTCCGCGTGGGCCTGGATGACCGCGCAAACGGGGTCGTCCCGGTACACGACAAACCCGTCATCGCGCTTGATCTGGATATCATCCAGGTAGACCGCGCCGGCGCCCATGGCCAGGTCATAGACCACCACATTCACCTCCCTGACATCCGCCAGGATGTTTGTGCCCGTGGCGCTGTTGGTGATGTGAATGAGATAGTCGGTATGGCTCCATCCGTTGCCCTCCCAGGCCCAGGTCCCCGCGCTGAGGTCAAACATCAGGTTTGTCCAGGCCCCGGCGGGCACGCGCTGTGCCACGGACTCGGCCAGGTAATTGCTGGCCGTGCCTCGCAGGCCGATAGCGACATACACCTCCTGGGTGGGACTCAGCACATTCCAGAAAAACTTGACCCGGTTGACCCCGCGGGTGGGGGGATCGTTGGTGGAATCCGGGTCCACGCGCAGCACCCACATCTCATTGGTGGGACAGATGAAGACCGCCCGGTTTTCCCCGGGGTCCTGCACGTCAAAATTCAGTTGCAGGCAATTGGCGCCCTGCATCGCATAGTTGGTATCGAGGGCCACGGAGACCGCCGACCACTGGGCTGTGTAGGCGTACCACGGCGCGAGCTCTTCGCAGCGGTGGAACGGATCGTTCCACATGCCCTCGTATCCGAAGTTCCAGAAATAGGAACCGGGGATACCGCAATTTTCAATGTGCCAGTAGTACTTATCATACAAGTCGACACGGTCCTGGATATCATACTTGGGTGACGGCACCAGTTGCACCTGCCCGTAGGACCCGTTGAACACCCAGCCGACCGCGTGGATGCCGAACTCTTCGAGCAACATGGGTTTGCCGATGACGCGGTGCGACTCATACCAGTGGTCATTGATCCATTCAAGGCGCTGATCGGCGTCATTGAAATTGGTGCGCCAGAGATTGTATTCCTTCTGGTCGATATAAAGTCGAATTGTGCAGAAATGGATATTGGAATTTCCACTGCGCCATTCCCCTTCCGGCGGATGATAGTCCGTATTGGACCAACCGCCATCCTGCCACATGACATAATTGGAAACGCTGCTCATATCGCTGATAAAGTCCACGCCATGCCCCCGGCCGCACCCGTACACATCGCAGGTCGCGCTGCCGGTGCCATAGACCCCATAGTGATAATAATTGGCCGGATAGACCTCCCAGCCGACCTTGTCGGCGTCGGCATAGGTGCGTACATACCCGCCCTCCTCGCCGGGCCCGAGCATGTGATTGGTATCGATGGTCCGAATCCAGTCACTCATTTCATGGAGCCAATCATGAATCGTGCTGCCGTCAAAATCGGATTCACAGCGCGGCTCATTGACTATTTCCCACGTGAAGATGGTCGGGTCATCCTTATACTGCACGCCGGTGATGGTGTTGGTGCGCCGCAGCAGGCGCTCCACATAATCCTTGTACCACTGCTGGCAATAGGTATTGGTCCAGAACTGGTCATGATAGGCGACCCCTTCCGGGTCGAGATTGGTGTTCACTGTTTCCGGATGCTCCCGGGTGACCCAATGCACATACTGGAAGACCCCGCCATTATGCGCCCAGTTATCCAGCACATCCAGCATCAGGCGGATTCCGCGGTCGCCGGCCATGGCCACGATGCGGTCCAAATGTTCAAACATCAATTCATTCCAGACCCCGCGCTCCGGCTGGAAGCTGTACGGCTGTCCCTCCTGCATGGCCCAGGTGCGGACCACGTCGATGCCCATGTTGGTACACCAGTCAAGGCACTCCTCAACCACGGCGTCCGGCACGGTCTGAAGATACTCAATATTCGCGCCGCAGTGATAAAAGTTGGAACCGTCCAGGACATATTTATGCCCGGCGGGGTGCACGAAGCCGCTGGTTATACGCTGGTAATTCGTGCCGGTCTCGACGCCGCCCAGCACGACCTCCTCCAGGTAAACGGTGCCGGTCCATGACACATTGGCAAACAACTGGATAGCGGCAAAGCCGATCGCGGAGGCGTCCATCGGTCCGGGGGGAGACGGATTGGTTACCCGGTTGGTGGCATAGTCGTCCGGATCATCCAGGTTCCAGTTCAGGATATTCCAGCCGCTGCCACCGACGGGATAAACCTGGTAGTACCACTGGTCCGTGATCTTGTCATACAGTTGCAGGGACGCCTCGAACGAAAGGAGCCCCTCGACCGGCGGATCGAACCGCAGGCGCGCCTGGCACATCCGGTTGTCCTTGGTGCTCAGGTTCAGGGACGGTTCGTAGGCAATTTCGAAATTGCCCTTTTGAAACACGTATTCATTGGTTATGACCTGTCCGGACTGGTTGGTGACCACTTCGGCGCTGTCGTTTGTACGGAAGGACGCCTGGGCCGCCAAAGCCGGACGGCCCTCGGTGAGGTCGTTGGTCGCATAGTACACATGGGTCCAGGCCTTGGCGTGATGCCCCTCCGCGTTAACGCCCCAGCGCCACCAGGCCTGTTGGTCGGCGGTGTCGAAAGAGTAAATATGCTGCGAATTGGTCAGGCGCGGGTCCGGCCCCACGTCAAACCGGATTCCGTCCAGGAAAAGCGCGCCCGTATAGATGCCCGACATCTCAATGGATATGCCCATTTCGAGGATGGCCCGCGGGTCGAAGCCCGGTTGCGTGTACCCGCCGGGGGGCGTATTGGTCGAGGGGGTCAATTGCAGTTCGACCCAGCTATCCTCGACCATTGTTGCCGCCGCGCCGTACTGGGCCGGCCAGGTAAATTCATCCTGGCGGCTCTTGACATATATCTGGGCCAGGTTGGGCGAGAGCGGGTTGGTGGCGGCGCTGCCGACGGGACAGTACAGGTAGGCATGGATGTTTGTGCCGTCCAGGTTGAACGGGGCACGGAGCGAAGGCGGCGGATACCAGGTCATATCGACAGCCACCGCGCCCTTTTGGCGGTTTGTTGTTTCATTGATAATCCGCACATCCAGTTCCAGTGAATTACTTCCTTCGGCCGCATAGAGCGAAGACCGGGTAGCGTTCACGATACCCGTGAGGGAATTGTGATAATCACCGGGGTCGGTGTATGCGACATTGCGCCAACCCTGCCGGTCGGGCTCAAAGCCGTACTGCACATCGTTGGTGGGGATATCAAGGAAAACCGGAGCGGGCGCATCGGGCACCGGGGCGGCCTGCAGGGCGTACAGGAAAGCCGATGCAAGCAGGAGTCCTCCCGTCAAGAAAAACAGAATCAATCCACGAAACCGCCGAAAACCGTCTTTTAGCTCAATCATCGCATCGCTCCGTTCGTTCTATCCCGCCGACAACAGCAGGTTACGCTTGTTCCGAAACCTCGGGAAAAGGTTACCACAGCAAAAAGGTGCCATCAATCATAAAACAGGCCTGAATTATCCGCAAATAATGCGGAAAAACCTCTTTACAAAATCCACCCCACGCCGTATTTTCAGATAAATGCAAACGTTTGCGTTGTGTGATAAGCGGCTAGCGGTGCACATGAAAAAAATATATTATGGCAATTTCAAAGGGATATACGGCAAGATGTATATGAATGCAATGACCACTAAACAAGCGAAAATCATGAAGGTATACTGGCTTCCGGTCCGTTTATTTGCGCAATTGATGCTCTGTTTTTTTGCGTATTGTCTTGCTGCGGCCGCCGTGGAAATCGTGGAACAGGCCGATGGGATGACGACGTTATCGAGTTTTTCTCCCCCGGCCGCCGCCTGGTCGCTGGTCTGGCAGGGTGATTCCGCGACCCCGGTCCTCACCCCCGTCGAACCGGAACGCCTTAACATTGATATTGAGGGCCCCGAAGGCGAGGCGCAAAAGGGCACGATCATCGGGACCGCCGTTTCCGGTCGTCACCTGTCCCCGTCATCGACGCTCACGCTGACAGTCGAAACCTTCGAACAGCCTGTGACGCTCGCCCCCGCCCTACGCACCGATCAATTTTATGAGGGACCGCGCATAACCCTCCCCGCGCATACGATCACCTCGCACGTCTTTGCGCTTTCGGAACCACAGTATAAAAGCGCCACCTCCTCCTGGCGGCACGAAGACGCTGTGCGCATGGAAGCCCCCGTTACTTCACTGGAACTGGTCCTCTACCCCGAGTCAGGAGCATCGTATCAAATGGACATCATAGACATGACACTCACCGACACTATCGCGCAAGAAAAGCGGGCGTCGCGTATTGTGGCCCCCCTCTCGTTCCAGCACGTTGAATTGCTTACCGAACAGCCCGCCTGCTACCGGATGCTCGAAATCTCGGCCGACCTGGCGATCGTGGCAACGAACCCGTTTGACCCGGATGAACTATCCGTGGAAGTTGTTCTGCTTGCCCCCTCCGGACGCCAGGTAACCTGTCCCGGCTTTCTTTATGCCTGGGCCACGGAATCGCATCCCTATGACCAGTGGCGGATCCGTTTTACCCCGAAAGAGGCTGGCGAGTGGCAGTGGAAACTCTTCGCCCGTACCCCTGGGAAAACCATCGAAACCGAGGTTACCCCGTTGGTGGTCGCCCCCGCCGAACCGCGCGGCTTTCCGCGCGTCTGCACGGCCCACCCGGCCTATTTCGAATTGGCGGACGAGCGCTTCTACTATGCGCTGGGTCACAACGTCTGCTGGAACAGCCTTGCCGAATATCGCGAGCAATTTGCCGCCATGCACGCGCACGGCGAAAACTGGTCACGGATATGGATCGCCCCCTGGAATTGTGAACTGGAGTGGATGGAGGGCATTCGCGATTACGAGGGCCTTGGCCTTTACAACCTGCGCCATGCGGAGAAACTTGACCAGATCATGGCCTGCGCGGAGGAAAACGACCTCTACCTGCAACTGGTCCTTCACGAACACTGCCGCGTGAGCGCAAACACCAACCCGGAGTGGCAAAACAATCCCCTCAACAGCGCGAATGGCGGGCCCTGCGAAACCCCTGAATCGTTCTTCTATAATGAAGAGGCCAAACGCCTTACCCGCCATCGTATCCGCTACATTATCGCCAGGTACGGCCATTCCCCCAACCTGATGGCATGGGAGCTGTTCAACGAGGTCGACTTGTCGGACAATTTCAACATGGTCCACGATACCGCCTGGCACCGGGAGATGGCGCAATACATCAAACAGACGGACCCGCACGGCCATATGGTCACCACCAGCTACATCACCACACCCAATGTCGAAGTGTTCTCACTCCCTGAAATCGACTACACACAATCCCATGTCTACACCGAAGACATCATCTCGTACCTGGCCTCGATGTACCCGCCCTACAAGGAACTAAACAAACCCCATTTTGTGGCCGAATTCGGACGCAACACCGACGACGGGGTCGATGGCGAAGACCTCACCGGGCAGTTTATCCATGCGACGATCTGGGCCGCTTTCATGCTGCCGGAAGGCGGCAACGCGATGAGCTGGTGGTGGTATGACCTCATCGACCCGAATCAACTGTACTATCACTATGCCGCCCTGAGCCGCTTTGGGGAAGGCCTGGACCGCCGCGACGGCGCCTGGGAACTGAAGACCGGCAAAACCGTCTGTGAAACGGGCGTCGAATTGCATGTCATGGGCCTGTGCGGAACGGACCGTGTGAACCTCTGGCTGTACGATCCATCCCGCCTTCCGTGGTCCGGCCATCCGCCCCTGGCGCCACAGGCATTCAAGGGAGCGCTTACGATTACCAATATCAGCGACGGCGCATGGGTCTATGAACAATGGAATACCTATGAAGGAACGGTATTCTCCAAAGAGACCGTCACTGTTTCCAATCGGCAAGCCGTGCTGCCCTATGCGTCCGCCGGACCGGATACGGCCATCCGGCTTATCCGCGACGACACAGCGAGCACCCCACCGGAGGGCACGCCGGAAATCATCCTGTCCGCCTGGGATCCCACACAGCGGATTGAAGCGAAAAAGAGCATGGCGATTCCGGCCCTTACGGCGCCCTTCAAACCGGACGGCCAACCCAAGTCATGGGAGGACATCCCGTCCTACACCCTCAGCGGCAAAGAAAAAGGGAATGACAACGGTATGACGTTTTGGTTGGCGCACTACAATGCGGACACCCTCTACATTGCCGCCGCCGTCAACGACAATCAGGTGGCGCGCCGACACAAGGCCGGCCCGGACCTTTGGAAAGACGATTGTATAGAGCTGTGGATTGACGCGCGCCACGACGCCGACTTTTTCAACAATATGCCGCACAATCCCGGATGCTGGCAGATCAACCTGGCGCCATCCATCGACACCCCCGGCCGCGTCGATAACGTCGTCTACCGGCACCCCCTCTACAACAACAAGAGCCTGACCAATATAACGGCCGCCTCCTCGATCACCCCCGAAGGGTATTACATTGAGGCGGCGATTCCGCTTGATTTCCTGCGAGGAAGCGCCCCCGTTGAAAACCCGCACGTCATCGGATTGAACGTATCGAATTGCGATGCGGACCCGGAGCGTGAAGGGAACCAGTGGCAGCACCTGCTCTGGCTGGGCACCGAAGAATATGACGCCCGCCAATGGGGCGAGGCAACCCTTATTAGTCCACAGCATCACATGAAAGGAACCGACCATGGCCAATGAAACCGTATTTAAACGCTACGAAGGCAATCCCATTGTCACCCCAAGCGCCGTCCCCCGCGCCAACAGCATTCACAACAGCGCCATTGTGAAAGAAGCCAACGGCTACCGGGGCATTTTTCGCATCGATGAAATCAGCATGGAATACACACTGCACTACGGTGAAAGCCCGGACGGTATCCACTGGACGATTGAGCCCGAGCGCATCCGGATGCAAAGCGACGATCCCGATATTTTCATGACCCATTACAGTTATGACCCGCGGATCACCAGGATGGACGACACCTACTACATCACCTGGTGCAATTCAGACGGACAGGGCCCCTGCATCGGCCTGGCCACAACCAAAGATTTCAACACCTATAAACAATGGGAAAATCCATTGCCCCCCGCCAACCGTAACTGCGTAATCTTCCCCCGCAAGATCAATGGCAAGTTCGCCATCCTGCATCGGCCCAGCGACCGCGGTCACACCTCCTTCGGGGATATCTTTTATGCCACCAGCCCCGATCTTGTGCACTGGGGCACGCATCGCTTTGTGCTGGGCCCGAAACCCGGCTGGCAGTCGGTGAAGACCGGGCCCGGCCCCCACCCCATCGAAACCCCCGAGGGCTGGCTGCTCCTGTACCACGGGGTATGGATGAGCTGCAACGGCTTCCTGTATTCCATGGGCGCCGCGCTGCTCGATCTCGATGAGCCCTGGAAGGTGATCCACCGCACGAAAGACTATCTGCTCTACCCCACTGCGCCCTATGAACGCGTCGGTGATGTCCCCAACGTGGTCTTTCCCAGCGCCCTGACCATGGAAGAAAACAATACCGTCCTGCGGGTCTATTACGGTTGCGCCGACACCTGCATTTCCATGGCCGAAGCCAAGCTTGCCGATGTGCTCGAATTCACAAAAACACACAGCTTTTAGGCGCGTTTCCGACGGCGCAGGAACAGGCAGGTCCCTATCCCGCCGATCAACAGCATAGCGACGCCCGGCTCAGGGATGGTACTGCCGGTGTAATCGTCAAAGTAATAGGTAATGGCGTCTGTTCCGCTGCCCGCCTTGTAGAAAATCAGTCCATACTGCGTAATGTTAGCGGCATCCAGCGCGCCGCTGCCGGCATCCTGGTGGGTCAGCGCTGAAAGCGGCTGACTGAACTCCGTCCAGTCGGTACTGATGGAAAAGAGGTCTTCGTCCGCTGTACGATACTCATTGCCATCGCCGTCCCATACCTTGAACGCCACACCGCCCGCTGTCCCGGCGGTGCGCTTCATGTAGATCGAAAGCGACCCTTCGGTAAGATCAACAGCCCCGCCGGCCGCCGCTTTCCAGCATCCGGCGCCCCAGGCCGTTACACCGTTGTCCAGGGCAAGGTACCCTGAATTATCAGGGGACACAGACTCCAGCGCGGTCACGCCTCGGTCATCAATGCCCGTGCCAAAAAAGCTGTATCCATCCGGATACCCGACGCCACTCCCGGTATCTTCGCTGTCATAGTTATCCTCAAAAATCAGCGCCCCTTGCGCCGCGCATGCCGCACATACCACCACACTCACCAAACCCAACACTATGTTTCTCATCACTTCTCCCTTTCGTTTACGGGACCCGCCATCGATCCAACGATCAATCTCCATCCCGCCTGTTTATCCTGACCACCACATGGAGATGCCACCATCGGCACCCTCCATTTGTCATTGAAGGGAGTAGAAACCATAATTCTTACACATCGTCAATACTTATTTTTTATTACTTATTTAGTTTTGTTGTTTTTTGAATGCTGCCATACGCACGCCCTTCTCTCACGGGAGGGTCATTGTCCTCAATGACCGGGGAGACCAGGTTGCTTTCGGATAAACCCGTAAGCTGGCTGGATTATCCCGGTCGCTGGGGACCCGCCTTCATATATTACGGCGGGACAAGCAGCGACGCTCCCGGGTGTTCCTCCCGGGCGTTTATGCACGCGGGAGGGTCAACTACCGGTTTGGCTTATTGGGGCAACTGGACCTGGATTTTGTAGAAGCGGTTGGTGGTGTCCGCGGGGTTGGGGTCGGTATTGGAACCGTCGTCGATCCATTCGTAGGTGCTGCCGGTGCCGCTGATGAGCGTCGGGGTGGCGTTGCTCCAGTTGGGCGTTTGCAGGGACGAATTCATGTACCAGATGCGGTAGTCGCGACCGGCCTTGGTCGGGAACTGTACCCGGATGCCGGTTCCGGTGGGGGCGGTCTGGGAGACATAAAGGTAGTCGGTATCCTGATTCGGATTGGTGCCGGCGACATATTCATCCTTGTTGATGACGCCATCACCATCAGCGTCCTGGGAGGCGCCGCCCTGGACGTTTGTCCCCAGTCCGTACTCGTCCGCCCAGTCGTTGGGCATGCCGTCCTGGTTCCAGTCGGACGGCAGGGCGCGGAACCCGAGCGAGAAGGAGAAGCTGGCGGACCCGGAAAGCTCGACCTGGTGGGTCTGCGCCTGGTTGCGCATGTTCATGGTATGGAATTGGGCGCCGGAGGACGGCTGATCGATAGCCGTGGAAACATAGCCTGCAGCGTGCGTGCCGTCCGCATAGCCAATGGTAGTCAGCACGGTAGTATTGTAATTGGTGTTTTCCAGGGTAAGGACGCCGGAGGCATCCTGCAGATCGCCCAGGGTCCCCTGCCCGGCCACCAGCAAATCATAGAGATGCGGGGAGAACCCGTTGCGTATGTAAAGCGTGGTTCCCGCCAACGCACCGGACAAAACGTAGTCCACTTCCATCTCCCAGGACTTTTCCGCCAGGGTGAGGGTCTTCTGGATGCATCCGTTCGATGAGGTCATCTGCCACCCTCCGGCCACCGGGGAAGCGGTATAGATATCGTTGATATAGTCGGCGGTGTCCGCCCACCAGTCCTTGAGCAGGGAGGTCCGGTAGGCGCCGACCACGCCATTGGTGTCGGCATTATAGTAGTTTTCGGTTTCGTCCTCGCTGCCTGCGTAACTGACCAGGTTGCCGGCGGCCTGGTAGACCCCGGCGTTGAGGATGTCGCGGACCCAGACCCCGATCACACGCCCGCCGATCCGCTCGATCAGAACAAACAGACGGTCATTGTACATCACATATTCCTGCTCGCCGTCGAGGTCCACATCAAGGGCCTGGGTCTGTGGCGTGGTCACCGAGGCCGCCGAGGCGGCCCACTGGTCGACCCGGTCATAGACCGCGGCAAAGCGGGACTGGGACTGGGCAATCTTCGAGAAAGTGGCCAACGAAGAATAGTTGCTGACCGGATGGATGAAATCGCCGGTTGACCAGCGGGAAAGGTCGTTTTCATCTTCATTATGGAAAGCGGTCTCGAAGGTGGAGGCGTGCAGGGCGGCGCGCGCCAGCGCGGAGATGTCGGGGTCAGAAAGTCCATCGACCGTGTCCCATGCATCTGCGACGACGCCCGGGGTGTACAGCATGCCGTACTTGTTGGTCATGGCCACGCCGGGGCGGATGTCAAAATATTTATCCTGGAGGCCCTCATGGAGGGTACCGCCAAGATACCAGTTATCGAAGTCATCATCGCTGGCATGATTAAGCCAGACATGACTTTGCTTGGAAAGCGCAAGCGAAGAACCGCGCTCGACGCTCCACCAGGTATGTCCGCCAAATGAACGGTCGGAGGCTATTTCTTCCAATCCGACGGGTTGAATCCACGGGTGATTGGCGATCCATCGCAGGTTGACATCGTAGGCATTCGCATTGTCGGTATCCGCGTAGTCCTCCCAGGGCATAAAGAGGTTCACCAACTGGTCTTTGGTGGTGTCTTCGAGGCCCTTGCGTATGAGCAGATTGCGCAGGTCAATCGGCAGGCCTTCATCGTAATTCTCAAACATCACGGCACTGGGACCATTATTGATAACGAAACAATCGACGTCTTCCATTTGATTGATACGGTATCCGGGCGTTCCCAGCGCTTCGTCACGTCCGAACCAGTTCCAGATATGGGTTAACTGGTCGACACAGGTGTGCCGGTAGCCGGCGCTGAGAATTTTGCCGAAGGTATCGGAATCGAGCACGCGCTCGGGCGTCCAGAACACGGTATTCGAGTCCGGGGTGAATCCGTAGATTTCATGCAGGACCTGCTCGGCAAGCGCAATGTTATCATTGTTATACGCCTCGGTGAAATACGGCATCATATGATCAGAGAAGGTGGAGGCGAACAGGTAGACCAGGTTGGTGGCATACAGTTCCGCGATCCAGTCGTTGAAGAGCGGGCCGGAGGCGTATTTGGTCTTGCGCCAGTCGTTGGTATTGGCCGGGTCGGTTTTGGCCCATTCCATGGCCATGGCCAGGGTGGGCGTGACATGTAGGTTCAAGGGTGCCTGGAAGAGCCCGTGGGAACCCAGAGGACGTCCGTATCCCCCGCCCTCACCGTTGTTGATCAGGGCCTGAATCGTACTGCCCGGCTGAACGGCCTGGTTGCCGTGGATGATGGTGGATATCTTGGCGAGATTCGGCTCCGCGTCACCGGGGATCCAATACATCAGCACATGCGGCAAACCCGCCTGCGCATTCCAGAAATCCTCGGCGATGTAGTCGTTGTAAATGGCGTCCCGGATATCCGGACGACCACCAATATCGCCCCCGCCAGCGCCCCCTTCTTCTCCGCATGTATTACAAGTGCCATCCGCGACCGAATAGACCTGATAATTCAAGTCGCCCGGGTTCAGGCCGTTCCAGCCGGCGCCGGATGTGGAATCGGTGAGACCGGACCGGCGGATAGAAAACTCGACCGCGTCGAGGCTGGAGTTGAAGTAGGCCTCGATAAAACCCATCGGGTCGGACATATCGCGACGCACCACCCCATAGTCATAGAGGTTCTGATAGGATGCCGTCGTGTTGTGCTCACGGTCGGTATCGACATACACCGCGCCGTTTCCTGAATCATACACGGCAACGACCGCCTCCCAGCGCATGGAGGTGGTGCAGTCCACCTCGTCCGGCAGGGCCATCTCGCCGACGGACGGATTGCCGGTATCGATGACCACGTAGAAATCCACATTTCCCTCTTCCGCATGCGCCTTCAGATCATGCAAGTCGACACGGAAATAGAATTCATTTACATCGGAACCACCGTCGCGGGCATAGAACGCGACAAGGTCACGGGAGCTGTCCCATTCATCCCACTTTCTATAGATGTCACCGCCTTCTGAATTTTTACCCGCTCCTTCGTATTCATCGAGGGCCAGCACATCGTCGGCAGTCCAGTCGGTGAACTCGGTATATTGCGTGCCCAAGCCGGTCAGTTCGCCCAGCGAGGGACCGGGGCCGATGACAATGCTGCCTTCCGGCGGCGGCTCCAGGGGGTCAAAATAGCGTGGGTTGGTGCCATTTTCATATTCCCGGATATTGGTATACGGATTGGTCACGGTGCCGTCGACAATATAATCCCCATCGGGGTTTCCGTCCGGTCCATGCGTATTGGTGGTAATGAGGGAGCCGTCGTACATATTGGTATGCCCGATTACCCCATCATCCCACGGACTCAGGCTGTAGGTCACTTCCCAACCATCAGGCAGCCCGTCACCGTCCGTATCCGGGTTCAACGGATCGGTTTCCGTCCACTGCTCCCCGGGGTCATAGACGCGATTGGAATTGATGTCGCCGGCGATGGCCCCGTTCAGGTCGCCATCCTCGCCGTATCCGTCGCTGAGCCCGTCGCCATCGGAATCCGCCAGGTTGGGCGAAGTTTCCGTCCAGGACGCCGACCAGACACCCCGGGGATAATCCCATCCGTCCCAGGGCTCATAACCAACCGGCAGGGCATCGTGGTCCCCGTCGACCCATCCGTTGCGGTTGGCGTCTTCAACGCCGTCAGGAAGACCATCATAATCGGAATCCGGATTATTGGGGTCGGTGGTCGACCCCATGAGTTTCGAGGTGCGGGACGCATTCAGGTTGAAGCCGGGCATATCACTGTTATCGGGCACCGTATTATATATCGGCGGATCGAGGTCGATGATGAAGTTGGGATAGCCATCGCCGTTGGTATCGGTGTTGGTATCGGTGGACGACGAGGCATAGCGGAAGCCAAGTTCGAGCGCGTCGGGGAGCCCATCGCCATCGGTGTCGGGCATCAGCGGATCGGTTTTTCCGAAGGAGTACCATTGATGCACCACGCCATTCGTCCAGGATTCCGGATTGGAGGAGGGTAAGTCCACGGACGTCGTTTCATCAGCATCAAAGAGACCGTCATCGTCATCATCCAGATCATTGGTGGAGGCATTGACAATTTCGCGGAAGATCACGGTGGCATTACGGGTAGCGGCGGCATGCACATTGTAGGTATCGGTATTGGTGGTCGCGCTGGCGACAAAGGTGTAGGACCCTTTGGTCATATTGGTCCACCAGAACTTCCAGATATACGCGCTGCCCTCGACCGTGGGATTTCCGCCGATGCGGTAGGCGGCGACGTTGGTGCCCGAGGCCTGGTCCCAGTTAAAGCGCAGCAGCAGGTTGGTGTCGTTGAGGATGGTGGCAACGGTAACCTCATTGGAGGCGATGAGGATTCGGTTCCCGGCGGACAATACCGAATTAAAGTTTGTGCCCAGCACCAGGTTGGTGCCGTTGACGACCGTCACGGCGTTGCTCATCAGGTAATTGGTGGCGGACACCGGCGTGATATACCCGGTGGAGCTGTTCGTAAAATCAATCCAAACGTCCTTGACCGTCGTGTCCGTTTGCACAGACACCTGGTACATGCGATCAGTCGGTGTGGGCGACGCCAAATCCGGCAAAATGATCCGGTAGCGCGCCCCGTCGCTGTCGTACTCGGGCGGATCGGTGATCTGGATGGTGGGCCCCGTCGAACTGGGATAGGCCAGCACCTCCCGGGCGGCGTTCAGGGTCACGCCATTGCCCGCGGCATTGGTGTGGGTGACGACAATCTCATGCACGTTTTCGGGAGAACCGTCATAGAGGTCAGGCAACGAATAGGCCAGCTCGTGGTAGTCTCCGGCCCCGCCCCAGGAGAGGGAATAGTTATCGCGCCCCTGTGTTTCGCCATCGATCGTGATCAGGAAACGATTTTTCACGGTGGTCTCGTCAAAGCCCTCCCAGAGGTTCCAACTGAAGTGCACCTTCATATCATAGCCTTCACCGACCGTGTCGCCGTTATTCTGTGGCCATGCCATAAACATGCGATAGCCCGGGCCGGATGCGTTCAGGTTGCGTACGATTTCACCGAAATGTCCGTCCTCGGCCGTATCCAGATAATTGGTGGAGGAGGACAATTCCGCCATCTTGATATACAGAACCGCAGCACCGTTCGATGGGATATTGCTGTAGTTAAAGCGCCATTCCTTGGGGTAAACAGAATCAATATTCAGGGCAGGGATATTTTCCGAGGCTTCCGCCCAGGCCCAGGCCCCCGCCGCGTTCGTGCCGTTGCCCAGGGTACGACCCGTAGCGGCGTCATCATTCGAAGGGTCGTTGTCTTCAATATGGAAGTATACTTTTTTGCAGGTCCAATCCGTACGCAGCACGCACCCATATTCGTTATTGTAGAGGGTATCGTTTTCAGCCGGGTAGATCAGTTCGCCCTGCACGGTTTCGGCGTCGAGATAGAACGGCTGCGTAAAGGTGTTGTAGATGGGCGCCTGGGTTTCCCGCTGCAGGAAGGCGCGCGAGCGAATGACATGGAAGCCGTCCACCAGCCCGGTAATGACGTTGCCCCAGTCGTTGTGCTGATAATAGACATTGGTATCTACATTCAAGTCGTCGATTTCCCAGAGGCCCATCATGCGGGTCTTCATGGCGATGTCGTATTCCGAATTGGGGAACGGACAATACCACGGCGCGCCTGCGTACCCCTGTTCGCGGCAGGCGCCGATCTTGTACCGGAACACCGTATCGGCCGGGAAGCCGCCGGGGATCGAGCACTTCCACCAGTCGTTGGTGTCCGACCCGTCCACCCAGTTGGTCGTCCAATACATCTCGGTGACATAGGTATTGTTGCCTACCGCCTCACCGCCGGCGCCTTCCGGCCAGGTTTCGCCATCAATGGAATAGTAGAGATAGACCCGGTTAATGTCACCCGCCTGACCGACCTTGACCTGAATCCACAAATCCTGATTGGCCGCATTGCTGGGCGGGGGCCAGAACTGACTTTCGCCAAAGTCGGTGGAGGCCGTCGGGTCATGGTATACAAAAGAAGCGCCCTGCGTATTGTCATAATCATTCGCGCCGTTCCCGTGATTGACATTCACCCCGTCCGATCCGATCGTCATTTCATAGCTGCCGCTACCCGCTGAACCGATCGTATTGGAGGACGTATCGCTGTCCGCAAATTTCTCCGGTCCGATACGCTTCACGAAATCAGCATCTTCGTACCCCAGAAAGACATCGTAACTGCCTTCATTTCCCGGTGGATGATCGCGCATGTCGCCGCTGGGGGCGTGCGCATCCCCGTTCAAATCCATTCCGCCATCCAATTTGAACATGACATGATAGGCGGAGCCGTCCACGCGCGTGGCGAAACGCAGGTTGGTTCGGGAGGTGACCAGCGGCACCCACCATTTGTATCCGTAGTTGGTGGTTACACCCGACGCATACGGATTGAAATTCGGATCGCCGTCCGGCCCATCATACCGCCAATACCCCATCCAGCCGCATTCCTCTCCGTTTTCATAAATCGTCAACGGGTTGCCGCCGCCGTAACTCCAGAGGGTCGACTCTTCGGGACTGCGCCAGGAAAACAGAAAATACCCGCCCGAGGGGATGATCACCTTGATTTTACCCCCGTCGACCTGCGTGTAAAAATTACCGCCGCCTGTGGCATACTGCCATAGATACGCCCCTTCAGGAAACGCGGTTGAGACCTCGCGATAGGCCCCGTCCGCGTAATTGTCATTCAACATGAAACACATCACGCAGGCATCAGCGTCCGACATCCCTGAGTTCTCGCGTTTATCAATGCGATCGTAGGCCACCACATCGTCATCAGACAATCGGGGATACTGCCACGAACGGGCAAATTGGTTGTGCATATACACCAGATTGGGAATGCGGCTATCCCCCCACTGGCCGAGGTAGCAGGTATTGGCGTGACGGGGAAAGGCCCCGCCGCTTTCGCCGAGTGTTTCCGCCTGCCTGTTTCCGTCGGTATAGATATCCGGTAATCCGGCGCGGGTCAGATTGATCGCATAATGCAATTCCTCGTGATTGGCGATCCCGTCGTCATGGCTTTTGGCATAATAGATGCCCAATTGCTGCCCCATCTGAACCCCATCAATGTAATCCGCACTGTCCAGGCCATTCAGGTTGCTCCAGGGATTCCCCAGGCGTTCATTGAGTGTCGAGTGCGTTCGCGCATCCAACAGGCGCATGCCGGCCGCCCAGAAGTCACTGTACGGTGGCGGTTCGCCCATGTGCTCACCAAAAATCATCAGGTCATTGCGCCCGAAATCCAGCTCGGTATCAAACACCGTATCGCGGTGATTGTCCCAATCGTTGAAGCCACGCGAGAGATTGAACTCCACCTGGGCCTGTCCACAATAGCCGGCGTCGCTGGAATCCTTGTCCCCCGCCCACTGCTCACCGAAGAAATAGCCGGGCACATGCTTCACGGCATCCAGACGCAGTCCATCGCATTTTGTTTCATTCACCAGCCAGCGCACAGAACGGTTCAGATACGCGCCGACATCCTCCTCGTAATACCAGGAATTGGTCGCGAGGGTATTGGTTGTTATCTGGGGGCTGTTGAACCCCACGTAGGTATCATCCGGCAGGTAGGCGTAGAATTCCGGATTATTCGGATGACGAAGGAACTTGATGCGCGGGTGGGTGTCGCCGGCGTTCTGGCCGAAATTGGCGTTGGGTTCCTCGTGGGAGATATCGATCAGCCCCGAAAGCCAGTAATTCTGCACCTCCCAGGTGCTGCCCCAGTTCACGGTGTCCGGCCAGGCCCGGTAGAATCCTTCCGGGGTCACCTGCAAGTGAAAGTCCTCCGGCAGCATGCCGGGGTAGACATCCAGCGGAGTGTTCGCATCGTAGCCGGGAATGTGATACCCGCGGTGATTCATGATGTTGTCAAAATATACCCGCAATCCAAAACGGTGCGCCGTCGCCATCAGATTCTTTAATTCGGCTTCCGTGCCGTAGCGTGTCTTCACGGACCCGTTCTGGTCGATGCCGCCCAAATCAAACGGATCAAACAGGTCATATCCCACCGACCAGATACTGCCCGCCTTCTGGGGCGGAGGCAGCCACAGGGCGGTATAGCCCACCTCGACGTATTCCGGAATTTTTTCCGTGATCTCCGCCCAGGTGTTGTTAAACACCTGAAGGATGACCTCAGCGGATGCAGGGACAGACGCGACCACCCCTCCAATTAGCAGACACATACACCACAGTCTGAGCTTTGCTTTCACGTTAAGCCCTTTCTTTTCTTTGCCGGACAAAATGTCTATACACACTCGATGAATACCTACCTATGTACCCCGATTCTGGGACACAGTCAAATACAAGTAAAACGCTTTACTCATTACCGTACCCGCTTTCTTTTAATACGTCAAGCGGTCTCCTTCATTCATTCCGTCACTCTTTTTGTCCTCATCCAGTCTATTTTCTCACACATTACATTGCAATCTTATACCTGTTATGACAACAATGAGCCCGAAACGTTTAACCATGGAGATGTCTTTTTGAAATGAAGAACGTATTTGAAATCGATCATCCGCTGATTCAACACCACGTCACCCGCATGCGCGACAAAAATACCTCTTCTCCGACATTCCGGCATCTTATTCATCGTCTCTCCCGCCTGCTGACCTATGAGGCCACCAAAGACTTCGCAACCGAAGAGGTCCAGGTGGAAACGCCGCTTACAGTGACACAGGGACGCATCATCAAACCCCGGGTGGGCTTAATCCCCATCCTGCGCGCGGGCCTGGGCATGGTCGACCCGGTCCTGGACCTGATGCCCGAAGCCGAGGTCTGGCATCTTGGCTTCTACCGGGATGAAACAACCTTTGAACCGGTGGAGTATTACAAGAAACTGCCGGACGGGCGGCCCGTGGATGTGGCATTGGTGCTGGACCCCATGCTGGCGACCGGCGGCTCGGCCGTCGCGGCCATCCAGGCGGTACGAAGCTGGGGGGTGCCGCACATCAAACTGCTCTCCATGATCGCCGCGCCGGAAGGCATCCAGCGCATCCACGCGGAATTCCCCGACACCCAAATCTATGTCTGCGCCGTCGATTCACACCTGAACGAACAAGCCTACATCGTGCCGGGCCTCGGCGACGCGGGAGACCGCATCTTTAACGCGACGGCCAAATAGACAGTATCCGAAACGCCCGCTAATCACCGACACTACGCAAAAACCGGAACCAGCAGATCGTGCATGTAGAGCAGGGTGATCAGATGTACATCCAGGGAATGTCCTGCCTTATATGAGGTGATCTCCCCGACAAACCGTCCGCGATCAATCAGGGCGATAGCCGCCAACAGGTCAAGTGTGGCCCGGTGCCAGACCGCCTCAAGCGACTTGCCTTCGTGCAGGAGCCGGGGCTCGTTGATGTAGCGGTCCTTTCCCGCTACCAGGACGTTCTTGTAGGTATACCCCAGGTTCCGCACGTCCGCAAAAAGCTTTCCGATGGTCTGACAATACAGTTTCTTGCCGGAGGTGGTATTCGTCCGCGCCTCGGCCCCCATCCGGAAATGATCATACGTCGCCGGGAACTGTATCCGCTGTCGGCCGATGGCATTAGGAAAATTGACCGCGCAATCCAGGTTCAGTTCAGGCACGGAAGCCGCACAGGGCGCCAGGGTCACAAATCCGCCATGCGGGGCCACCGCGGTGACCTTCTCTTTCACCGTCACATAGCGCACCCGTCCGGGCAGTTCGCGTACCTCGCGGGAACCGATCGCCTCCACAAGGTCAAGGCTCCCCCGCTCAAACAGCGGTGGATCCCCCGAATCAATGCGCACCATCAGGTTGTCTATGCCCATGCCCACTTTCAGGGCGATAATGTGCTCCACCATACGCAGGTAGTTGTGCGGCGACCCACTGCGCAACACAATATTGCTGACCATGTCGCCTGTCGTCCATACATTGCGGATGGAGACCCTGGTCGGCAGACAATCCGGCAAATCCGACCGGTCGATCCACCACCCCTCCAGTTCGCACGGCTCCAACGTTATGGTGCGCGTGGCCTTGCCAAGGAACGTCCCGGTCCCCGTCAGGGTTACCGGCTCATCAATGGTGGTCAATTGCTCGCGGGGCGCCGGACAGGAGCCGTTGCGCAAGTCCCAATCCACCTCCAAACCTTGAAATTCCGCATAGGACTGCCGCGCGAGGGCTTCATCGCCGGCAATGATTCTTCCATAAATATCTTCGGGCATACATCGACCTTTTCTATAAAATTGCGGACGGAACATACCGGATAAAATACGGCGTGGCAACCGAAAGCTGCATCCATTTTTATCCCGGCTGCTCCGCCTTTTCCACACGGGCTATCCACGTGAAAACCACACGGGAACTGATTAGCGCCAGCAACAATATAGTCGAAAAAACAGGCCATTTCCTTGCATTTTCGCACCCCACAACCACAAACGCGGTCAGCACAAACAAACCGGCAAATTCCGCGCACCGCTGGAGGGACGTTTTCGAAAAACAAAGCGCCGCGCCGCATCCGGCACACCGGAACCGCCACGCAAACTGGCGCAGGACGCGCCATTTGCTAAATCTGTATCCGCATGCCGGGCATACACCCGGTTCCGCGGGGGGGGCACTGTCCGGTACTTTTTCTTTGTCCATGCCTGGACCCTATCAGCCCAGCGCTCATTTTCAATGATAAAAAAATATGAAGGCTTGAATTCCTGATGCCGCACTCATATAGTTTACCTGGATACAGAAACAGGCATAGATGATGAATACATACAACCTATCAACCGGAGGCAGACACATGACAGCACGTATCGTAGTAACCGCAGGACTCGTCGCCATCACCATCGCGGTGACAGGATGCTCCAAACCCGCTGAAAAACCCGCCGAAAAACCGGCGGCGGCGCAAGCCGGAAGCGACTTCGAAAAGGTGGATTCAAGCCTCATCAGCCAGGTGAAATATGACGCGGCCACCCAGGAATTGACGATCGAAATGACCTCCGGCGGCGACTATGTCTACACGGCGGTCCCCCAGGACATCTACAAGGCGTTCATGAGCGCCCCCTCCAAGGGACAGTTCTACAACACCAATATCAAAGGCAAATTCAAATCCAAGGAATAACTGCTCACACAGCGATTAGCGAAAGACATGCTTCGTCCGTTCGCAGTTCAGGCGTCAGCCTGCCGCTCGTTGTACAGAGGCTTTAGCCTGCCGCTCGTTGTAGGCTTTAGCCTGCCGCTCGTTGTACAGGCTTTAGCCTGCCGCGCACGGCGAGTCGCGCATGTTCCGCGCCGAAAACGCACAAAAAACGGCCAATTTCAGTGTAAAATTCGCAAAATTTGCCCTAGAATGGCCATTTTGAGCTGAAAAACCGTAAAAATGGCCATTTTTTGGCCGTTTTGACGGTTTTTGTCGTTTTTTTGTAACTTCTCAAAAAGTCATCCTGTGAATCATGTCTAAAAAAAATTTAAACACTTAAACTCAACACCACCGCTTCCAGGGGGACATCCGCCAGGTCGCCGCGCTCATCACGAAGCACGCAAACATGTTCGCCGCGTGGCGCCCAGGTGGTGTGGTCCGATGGTCCGAACAGGGCCACGACCGGAATGCCCAGGGCCGCGGCGATGTGCGTGATGCCGGAGTCGTTCCCGACATAGGCGTCGCAGTTGGCCAGGACCGCGGCCACCTGTGTAAGGGGCACGCCCGATAAAACGGGTATCCGCGGCAACTGACGTGATAGCGCCGCTTCAATGTCCCGGTCGGCCTCGCCAAAAATGAAAAAACAGCCGCCCCCGTCCCTGCACAGCGCTTCGGCCAACCGGCCGAACCGTTCCGCCGGCCAGTTTTTCTTCGGACTGCCGCTTCCCGGATGAATCGCGGTGACCCGCCCCGCCAGGTGATGCTCTTGCAGCCACACGCCGCCGGCTAGCGCGGACGATTCGGACAGCCGCAAACACGGCACGGCGCACTCGGGATAAAGGGCCAGTTCCTCCAGCGGCTTGAGCAGGAAATCAATCGCATGTCCCTCCGTGACCATCGGGGTTCCATAGATGACCTGGCGCGCACCGGCGCGCAGCAGGTTCTCACGCACAATATGGCCCGGATCATGCAAGTAGGTGATAATGATATCAAACGAACGAATATAGGCTACCTGTTCCTCCGTGAATTCCGGACGCAGTGAAAAAAATTCCGCCATCCCGGCTTCGTCGAGTGAACGTATAGCCTCCACCAGCCCGGTATCCAGGACAAGCTGCCCGATGTGCGGATAACACATCAGCTCGATGTGCGCCGTCGGCCATCGCTCGCGCAGCGCCTGCAGCACCGGCAGCGTAAGGATAAAGTCCCCAATCGCCCCGCCCCGCAGCACAAGGAATCGCGGTATCGCCTCCATACCCGGCCTTTCTGCGCTAGCGGTATTTTGCGACAGCCAGCAGTACCGCGCAGAGCCCAACCAGCGTGCCTGCAAACGCGCACGCCCGGCGGCGGACATCCGTCTTGAAAACAAACTCCATGGTCTTGCGAAAACGGAACGGGCTGAGGACCAGGGTCATGCCCATAATCACCCAGAGGTACGCGAGCACCACCATATACAACCGCCACGAGGTGTCATACCATCGCGCCGCGTTCAGCACCGGACTGCCCGCCAGCAGCAGCAAGCCGCCCAGCGCGCGGGGGGCCAGCAGCTCATCCATATAATAAATCACCAGAAAAAAAGCCACTGGCGCAACTGGATAGATGTAGGGTTTTAGAAACTCGCAGGGGCCCAGGTAGGCATCCTGCAAAATGTACGCCACCCAGGCCAGGTCGACCGCCGTCAACACCCACCCCGGCCAGCGGCTGCGCGGAAACATGGTCACCGCCTGCAAACTCGCCAGTGGCAACAGCAGCAAACACAGGCCCGACACAATCAACACCGAACCGACAATAATGGACAATATCGCAAATAAAGACATTTTTATATACCTTCCAGGATTTTCATTGTGCGCGGAGTATAGTGAATCTCCCGCCAAAGTCCACCCTGCAAATATGGTTTTCGGGTTCCATGTGTCGCCAGGGCTTTTCGAATAGACTTCAGCTACCACCAAATCACCTACCAGACGAACCACCGCGTCACGGACGGACGCGCTGGAGTTCGGCGATGTAGATTGAGCGGAGGGCGCCGTAGGAACGCTCCAGGTTGTCGTTCACCACGCAGTATTGGTATTCGTGCCAACGACTGATCTCGGCCTGTGCCCTTGATAGGCGCAGGTTGATCACATCGTCCGCGTCCTGCCCGCGTCCGCGCAGCCGTTCTTCCAGCACCTGCATGGAGGGCGGCACGATGAAGATGTCCAAATATCCCCGGCGCAACGGGTCGTCCGCGGGGGCCTGCCGCACCTTCTCGCGAATCTGCGCGGCGCCCTGCACATCCAGGTCCATCAGCACATGCTTGCCCCGCGCAAAGCCATCCAGGATGGTCTGACGCAATGTGCCGTACATGTGCTCGTACACCTGGGCGAACTCAATAAATTCGCCGCGATCTACCCGCATCAGGAAATTTTCTTTGCCCAAAAAGTGATAGCTCTTGCCATCGACTTCACTGGGTCGCGGCGCACGCGTCGTGCAGGAGACCGAATAGATAATTTCGTCAAATTCGCCGACCAGGCTGTGGCACAGGGTGGTCTTGCCCGCGCCGGAAGGCGCGGAGATCACCAACAGCAACGGGATATGTTCGCGTTCAATCATTCGACGTTCTGTACCTGTTCACGGAAACGTTCCAAGTCCGTTTTAAAAAGGACCACATTGTTCAAAATCGTAATGTCATTGCCTTTGGACCCGATGGTGTTGATTTCACGGAACATTTCCTGCGCGAGGAAATCCAGGGTGCGACCACCGGGTTTCGAGGCTTTCAGCACGGCCTTCGCCTGTTTCATGTGGCTGTCCAGCCGGGTCAGCTCTTCGGTGATGTCCGCCCTGTCGGCGAAGATGGCCACCTCCTTGAGCAACCGTTCATCATTGACCAGGGCCTCCACGCCCGCGTCCGCCAGGCGGCCAAGCAGTTGTTCGCGGTATTGCGCGGCCACCAGCGGGGCCTGCTTGCGGATACTTCGCATGTAGGATTCCAAAATCTTTATCCGGCCTTCCAAATCTTTCTGCAGGGCCTTACCCTCGGTCGCGCGCATGCGGCACAGGCGTTTCAACGCCTTGTCCAGGGCCGTTGAGACAACCGACCAGACCTTATCGTGGTTCATGCGGCGCGGCTCCACACGCACCACATCCGGAAATTTGAGCAGCATGGATGCGTCAAGGTCATCCCGCAACCCAAGTTTTTTCGCGGCCGCGCGCAATCCCTGCACATACGCGCCCGCCAGCTCCTGGTCCACACTAACGGTGGCCCTGCCCTGCTCACCATAGTAGGTCATGCGCACATCCACACTCACCCGCCCCCGCGAAACCAATTGCTGGAGGGCCTCCTGTATCTGTGGTTCGAGATGCACCAAATCCCTGGGCAGCGAAACGCGCACATCAAGCTGTTTGCGGTTGACGGCGCTCAGCTCAATTTCAGCGCGCACGCCCTCCGCGGAAACCGCGGCCTGTCCATATCCTGTCATACTGCGAATACCCATGAATACTCCTGTCCTATCAGTTCCCGGCCTTCTGCTGCCGTTCCCACTCCGCAATCTGCATCACATCCTTGTCGCCCCGGCCGGAGAGATTGATGATCACAATGTCATCCTTTTTCCACGTTTTGGCCTGCTTCATGACGTACGCCACTGCGTGCGCCGATTCAAGGGCCGGCAAAATCCCCTCCCAGGCACACAGGGCGTTGACCGCCTTCACCGCTTCCTTGTCGGAAACATGCGCGTATGTGGCCCGCTTCAAGTCGCGCAGCAGCGCGTGTTCAGGACCGATCGCCGCGTAGTCGAGTCCGGCGCTGACCGAGTGTGTAAGCTGTATCTGTCCGTCCTTATCCTGCAGGACATACGTTTTTGTGCCCTGGAGAACCCCCAGGCGCCCCCCGGCGAAACGGGCGGCATGCTCCCCGCCCCTGATCCCTCGTCCCCCGGCTTCCACACCGATCATCTCCACATCCCTGTCGTCCACAAATGCGTAAAAAAGGCCCATGGCATTGCTGCCCCCCCCCACACAGGCAATGAGACGGTCCGGTAAACGTCCCTCTTTTTTCAGGCATTGTTTGCGCGCTTCCCGTCCGATAACGCTCTGGAAATCCCGCACCATCATCGGATAGGGATGTGACCCCAGCACGGAACCCAGGATGTAATGCGTCGAGCGTACATTGGTCACCCAGTCGCGCATAGCCTCGCTGATGGCTTCCTTGAGGGTCTGCTGCCCGGCAGTCACCGGCGCCACTGTAGCCCCGAGCCGCTCCATTCGAAAGACGTTCAGGGCCTGACGTTCCATATCGACCTTGCCCATGTACACCGTACACTCCATGCCGAACATGGCCGCCACGGTCGCGGTGGCCACGCCGTGTTGACCGGCCCCGGTTTCGGCGATCAGACGGTTCTTTTTCATCCGCCTGGCCAGCAGCGCCTGGCCGATGCAATTATTGATCTTGTGCGCCCCGGTATGGCACAGGTCCTCACGCTTGAGATAGATTTTTGCGGTCCCCAATGCCTCGGACATGCGAGCGGCATAATACAGGGGCGTGGGACGCCCGACATACTCGTTCAGGTAGTACGCCAGCTCCTTACGGAAAGCGGGATCGCGTTTGGCTCGTTCATACTCTTCGGTCAGTTCATTGAGCGGAGTCATCAGGGTTTCAGGCACAAACATGCCCCCATACGGCCCAAAATGGCCATGCGCATCCGGTATTTTTATTTTTGACGACATTGTTCTATAAACTCTTTCACCAGTAATCTGTCTTTTACACCCGGCGCTTTCTCCACACCGGAACTTACATCCACGCCCCAGGGACGGGTCTGCTCAAGGGCCTCGCGCACATTGGCGGACTCCAGCCCGCCCGCCAGCAACACCGGCGTCGAAACCTTCTCCACAAATGTCCGGACCGCCCGCCAGTCGCAACACCGGCCGGTACCACCCGGAGCGTCAGTACTGTAGCTGTCTATCAGAAAGGCGTCAACCTGATAGGCAGACAGACTACGCTCATCCACACGGTCCAGGTGCAGGGCCTTCCAGACCTGTACTGGAAATCCGTCGCATGCTTCCGGCGCCTCGCCCCCGTGCAATTGCACCACCTCCAGGCCGGCCTGCCGCACGGTCTCCAGAATCACATCCCGCCCGGCATCCACAAAAACGCCCACCTTGAGGATATCCGACGGAATGAGCGCCGCCCATTCCGCCACCTGACGGGGGGTCACATACCGTTTGGACGGCGCCCAGAAAACAAACCCGACAGCATCCGGCTTCAAGGCCACCACGGCCCGGACATCCTCCGCCGAAGTCAGCCCGCAGATTTTCACAAAGGGTCCAGGGACGTTCATGTATCCGCGCCCCACACCCGCCGCATCAGGTCACGCAGCCCCCCGGACACATCCTGCTGCCGCAGGAGATGCTCCCCCACCAGGATGCCGTGGACCCCGCCCGCCCGCAAGCGGGCCACATCATCGGCGGAACGAATTCCGCTCTCGCTGATGAGCGTACATCCCTCCGGGGCATATTCCTTAACGTGCAAGGTGGTGTCCAACGAGACCGTAAAGGTCTTCAAATCCCGGTTATTGATCCCGATGCACGCCGCGCCCAGCGCGGCGGCGACCTTCATTTCATCTACGTTATGGACTTCCACAAGCGTCTCTATGCCGGCCTCACGGCAGGTATCCATCAACATCAGCAGGGCGTCCTTGTCCAACGCGGCCACGATCAGGAGAACCGCCGACGCGCCCAGCGCGACCGCGTGCCAGACCTGCCAGGGCTCAACCACAAACTCCTTGTAGAGCATCGGGAGGTGGACCGCGGCGCGCACCTCGCGGAAATCAGCCTCGCCGCCGCCGAAATACCGGTTGTCCATCAGGCATGAAATCGCCTGCGCCCCGGCCGCCTCATATTCCCCGGCCAGCGAACCGGCCACCAGGCCTTCCCGGATGCTCCCTTTGGACGGAGACCGGCGCTTGACCTCGGCGATCAACCCCATGGGCGCCGCGCGCAACGCATCGACAAAAGGAGGCCGGGCCGCGGCCGCGGCCGCCCGCGCGCGCATCCCATCGAGCGGACAGGCCCTCATACGTTCCGCAATTTCGACGCGCTTGTGCGCCACGATTTCCTCAAGAATGTTCACGTCCGCATTCCTTTTTCAGGTACGCCTCGATGAAAATATCCAGGTCGCCATCCAGCACCGCCTCGACATTTCCGGTTTCCGCGCCTGTGCGGTGGTCCTTCACCATGGTATAGGGCTGCAGCACATAGGAACGAATCTGGCTGCCCCAGGCAATTTCGCCCTTGGCCGAATAGAAACGCTCCATTTCTTTTTTCTGCTGGTCGAGTTCCCATTCGTACAACCGGGCGCGCAGCATCTTGTACGCCTTGTCCCGGTTGCTGTGCTGTGATCGTTCCGCCTGACACTGCACCACAATCCCGGTGGGGATGTGGGTGATTCGGATCGCCGAATCGGTGGTATTCACATGCTGTCCGCCCGCCCCGCTCGCGCGGAAGGTGTCAATCCGCAAATCGTTTTCGTTGATTTCCACCTCGATGCTGTCATCCACCTCCGCCACCACATCCAGCGACACAAACGAGGTGTGACGGCGCGCATTGGAATCGAACGGACTGATCCGGACCAGGCGGTGTACCCCGCGCTCCGACTTGAGGTACCCGTAGGCATACGGGCCAATGACATTGAATGAAACACTTTTGATGCCCGCCTCTTCCCCCGGCTGGTAATCAAGCACCACCACATCGTAGCCGTTATTCTCCAGGTACCGCCGGTACATACGATACAGCATGTCCGCCCAGTCGCAGGATTCTGTACCGCCAGCCCCCGCGTGCAGGCTCAGGTATGCCCCGTTGGGATCAAGCGGGCCGCTCAACAGCGACTGTGTTTCGATGCGCTCGTAATCCGACCGCAGCGATATCAGCGATTCCTGCACATCCTTCAACACCGTGTTGCGCAACGCCTGGTCCTGCTCCTCCTCCGCCAGGTCAAGCATCAGCAGCGCGTCCTCGACTGCCGTGGCCAGTTTTTTAAAGGGATTGACCACCGCCTTGAGCTTGTTTGTTTCCGCGATTAACTCGCGGGCCCTGTGCTGGTCGTTCCAGAAGTCCGGCGCCGTGGCCCGCTCTTCCAGGCGGGCGATTTCCATCATTTTGGTTGGGACGTCAAAGATACCCCCGCATCTCTTCGACACCTTCCGCAAAGCTCTTCAACTCTTCTCTCAATTCATCAATCATGTCCGTTATACTCCTCTATTGCAAATTCCACACGGGAAAGCCACGTTGTATGCAAAAACATCCCGAATGTAAACCAACCATTGGCCGTTTGTCCCCTTTTTCATTTCCCGCCCCTTCTTCAAGGCATTCTGTGTAAATCTGCGAAATCTGTGGGCAAAAAAGAATTTGGTTGCGGCTCTGCTGCTCCAGGTCATTCGTGCGATTCGTGATCACTTTTTTCTCGCGCAGAGGCGCAGAGGCGCAGAGAAGGGGGAAAAAGGGTGAAAAATCCGCAAAATGCCTTTTTAACTTCTCAATAACCTGAGAATTTTACCTTTTTTCTTTCCTTCTCTGCGCCTCTGCGCCTCTGCGCGCATATTTTTTAACGCAGAGACGCGGGGACGCGGAGAGAGAATCGACAAAGTTCGCGACAGAAAAGTGATCACGAATCACACGAATTACGAAAACCCCCAGATTCTCAATACTTTGTCGCGTTATGTTGCGTCATAAGGCATGAAAGCTCCACCCATAGCCACTTATGCCTACGCGCTATGCCCACGCAACATAACGCCGCACGCAACATAAGTCGCAAGCTTTGTCGATTTACTACCTAACCACCTACCCCCTAAACCCCTAAACAACCTGTGACGGATAGGCGGGGACTTCAGCGGGGGGGGCCGGGTCCGGGAGGGCTTCCAGGTAGGGCATGAGGAGGACAAGGCCGGCGAGTAACCAGAAGGGTTCGGCGATGCGCACGATGATGAAGGTGTTGGCGGCGATGGCATGCACCATCATGGCAACAATACCGCAGAAAAAGCCCAGGGCCGCGCCCTGCCACAGCTCGTTACTTGTACGTTTGCAAACCCGCCAGACTTCACGCAGAAGGACGAGCATCAGGATCAGGAAGGTGCTTAACCCGAAGACGCCGGTTTCCGCGAGCAGCCGCATGTACTGTCCGTCGATGAAGTGCGTGCCGGTCACCCCGTGACCGAACAACGGGCTCTTGAGCCAGACATCCACGGCCTGTTTATAGGAGAGCACGCGCGCCGAGGCGGACGGATCGAGATCGATACCGGCGACCTGCACATGATACTGGGTGCCTTTTTTGAACGTGCCTGCGATACGTTCCTCGATGGTTTTCGGCAGGACCATGGCGCCAGCCATGATGATGGCCAACAGGGCCAGGGTCACCCCGAGGATAACCCAGCGTTTGCTGCTGACGAATATGAAGGCCAGGATACCGCCCGCCATGGCCATGTAGGAGGTGCGCGAGAGGGTGAACAAAAACGGCGGTATGGCGAAGACCAGCAGCGCGGCGATGATGACACGCATATTGGATGGCCGGATTGAAAGCAGAATGCCCAGGGCCACGCAGTAGAGCAGCACGATATAGCCGCCGAACGTGTTGGGCTCCTCATCGAACGGCGCCGACACGCGCTCGCCGGCGGCCATCATGAAATACCCGTAGATCATGGCCAGGAAAAACACAATCAGCATGGCAATGATCATATGTTTGATGTCCTGCTTATCCCGCACATGGGCGAGGATCATGAAATAAAGGAAGAAGTATTCGAAGTATTTCAGGTTGTTGAAGAAGCCGCGGTCGAGGCGCACCGAACCGCCGATGACCCCCAGGAGGGTGCAGATGGCAGAGGCCGCGATATAGTAGCCGATGGTTGAATTCACGGGGGTGCGCGGGATGCCGAAGTGCCGCCCCAGATAGGCCGTGCGCAGCAGCCAGCCCATCCCCGTGGCCACCAGCAGGACGTCCTCTACGCGCAGGACGAGTCCCCCACCCCCTTCGCCCGACGCGGCGGGTCCGCCGGACCCGCCGATTTCCGGACTGAAGAGCATCGCAAAAATGACCAGGTACAAGGCGTCGGTGCCGCGTATAAAGGAGATCGCAAGCGCTATGGCAAACAGGATCCCCCCGAGCAGGTAGGATATCCGCACTTCCCAGACCGCCACGCTGAGGAAGTACGCGGCGGCGGCCATAAGCAGGAAGAGGAGGATGCGGTTTCGCGCATCACGTTGTACGGCGGCCGTCGACATACCCGCGGCTCCGCCTACGTGTGGTCCGGGCGGCCGTAATACCCGCGGTAGTGCCGGAAGTCCGCGCCTTCCGCCCAGCTTGAACGGACATCATTGAGGATGAGGCCGGCGATCTTGCCGCCGACATTACGCAGGGAATTGGAGGCCCTGCGAATGGACTCACGGGAAGCGACGCCGACCATGTAGACCAGCAGCACCTGGTCGACCGACTGGGCGATGATAACGCTGTCGGGGACCGGCAGCACGGGCGTGCCGTCAATCAGTACGATATCATACTCCCCGCGCACCTCATCGAGCAGGGTATTAAACGCGGGCAGCGAAAGCCATTCGGCCGGCTGGACTGTTTTGCCGCCGGAGGTGATAAAGAAAAGGTTGTCAATCCCCGGCGCGGTAATCAGTTCATCCGGCGCCGTGCCGCCAAGGGCCACGTCGCGATAGTCCTTCACGACACTGCGCCACTCCACTTCGCCCGCCAGGATATTGGAAAGGCCCTGGTCGCGCTCAAGTCCAAAGATACGGTGCATTTTGGGGCGGCGCATATTTGCGCCGATCAGGAGGACCCGACTACCGGCCTGGGCGAAGGTGATGGCCAGATTGGTGATGGTAGTGCTTTTGCCCTCGGCCGGGCCGGAACTGGTCACCAGGAAAATCTTGGAATCGGTTTTCTCCATCACCAACCGCATATTGGTGCGCAGGATCCGGTAGCCTTCGGTGGCGGGCGAACGCGGCGCGAAGGGCACCACCAGCTCGGCGCGGCGCGCGGACCCGAGGTTGCGGCGGCGGCTGGACCTGAAGGAAAGGGCCAGGGCCCGCCAGAACGCGCTCAGCCCCATGACCAGCCGCGAGTAACGCACCCGCTCGCTCAGACGGTCCGTATGCAGCGGCACATCGATATCATCCGGCGAGAAATGCGGAATGACCCCAAGTACGGACAATTGGAATGTTTCTTCAATTTCCACCAGCGTACGGATAGAGGTATCCAGGCTGTCGGCGATGAACGCGATGACAATACCGAGAATCAACCCCAGCAACAGGCCGGCAAAGAGCGTGCGCGTCTTTCCCCGGCTGATAGGCGTACCGGGATTGGTGGGTTCGATGACATGGATCACCTCGCTCTTCCGCTGCGAGGCGATCTTGGCCTCCTCGAGCTTGCGCGTAAAAAAGAGGCTCATTTCATCGGAGATGGTCTTTTGCTGTTCGAACTCCGTCAGTTGAATATGCCGTTCGTATTCCTGCTCGACATTGCTGGTGATCCGGTCCTTGATCACCTCAATCTGTTTTTTGATAGCCTGGATTTCGGGGTACTCCTCGGTATAATTACCGGTGGAGCGAAGCTGCCACAACTGGAGTTCGAGTTCGGTGAGCTTTGCTTTAAGCATCCCCATTTCACTCGCGTCCTGCGCGCCGGTAATCGCCCGCGCGCCCATTTTATTCCAAATCTCGGCGTCGCGTTCCACCAGGCGCTGCAGCAGGTTATCCCGGGACTCCTTGATGGAATTATAGATTTCCTCGGCATTGCTGCGCATCATTTCATCATGGTGCTTGATGAAGGAAGAGACCACCGCCTCGCCGCGCGCCCTGGCCTCCGCGGGGGTGGGCGCCTTGCTGAAGATATCAATCAGGTCCGTGCCGGAGATACTCTGGGCCCGGATAGAACCGTGCAGGGCGGCAATGGCTTCGGGGGTCGCCGGTTCCGGATAGGAAATGTGGGTGGCGGCGCTGCTGATAACCACATAGCTGCTGATTTCATAGAGGTAGTTTTCGATGGGGTTCCCGCTACTCATGAGGACTTCGTCGAACATATCTGCGAAGGTCATCACGCGCTGGACCTTGATCCGGGTCCGGCTCTGGTAGACCGGAACTTCCCGTCCGGAAATCAGGTAGGTTAAGGTGAATGTTAGGATAACCGCGCTGAAGACATACCACTTGTGCCGCAGCACAACGCGCAGATAATCACTGAATACCAATTCTTCACGGGCCATAATGCTATTCCGTTGTCGTTATTCTTCCGTTACGCGATCAATCACCCACATCGCGTCACGCACCGAAACAATGGGCATGAGCAAGGTGGAAATAAAATCGCTGATTTCCCACAATTTCTTCGGGGGCACATAGATGGCGTCGTTGGCCGCCAGCGTGACATTCTGCGACAGATCAACCCCCTGCATGATCTGGTCAAGGTTGACGCGCAACACTTCCGGGGCGTCGCGTTCGCCGCGCACGAGGAAGACCTTTTTGAGCGCGTAGCGTTGAAACCCGCCCGCCATGGCAATGCCGTCGCGCAGGCGCAAGCCGGGCGACAGGGGAAAGACGCCGGGGCGCGCGACATGTCCGAGGATGATAAAGTGATTGCCGACCTCCACGCTGGTGCGGCTGTCCGAGCCGGAGATTTTTTCGCGATCATGTGTCACGGCGATATACGACTCGCTGAGGATTTTATCGAAATTGAACTGCAGGTCCGCCTTGAGGGCCGTGGTGGTTTTCCCCGCCGCCTGAATCATGCCCAGGTGCGGCAGGAATATCTCGCCGGAATCGGGGATCACCTGCTCCACGGGAAAACCGCTCAACTGGCTGACGCGGTCACTGAGCCAGACACTGATCCGTATGCTGTCGCCGGGGGCGATCACCAGGTTTCTTTTGCCTGCCGGCTGTTCTTGCCGGGGGGGCGTTACCGTGGCCATGACCTCGGCGGTCTGTTGCGCCACCAGGGCCGCTTCCTGTTGCTTCTCTTCGCCGGACAGCGGCCCCGCGGCCACCGGCGTCTGCGATGAAGAACAACCGCTGAACGCACAGGCCCCCGCCCCGAGGAGCGCGCCAATAACCCATCGTGTTAATCCCTTGTACATAGGTTTCATCCTCATCAGGTAATCTTTCTGGAAATAGCCAGCACACCGACATCTTTCAGGTCGATGAGTTTGGAGACATCCGGGTGGTTGCCGGAGCCGTCCACGATGACCTTGACCACCGGACGCAACGGGAAGCCGGGGTTAAGGTGCACCACCTGGCAAATGGAGCGATTGGTGAGCTCGACCATTTCACCGACACTGTAGAAGCCCTTTCGTGAAAGGACGGACTTGAGCAAATCATGGTCGAAGGCCTTGCGCCACTCCACCAGCACGTCAAAAATGCTACGATTTTCAGTATCATTGATTGAGGCGCTGCGGGCAAGGCTGGTTTCGAGCACATTGGCGATGCCCAGCACCTGGCTGCTGCGTCCGATCTGTTCACTGTTCAGGCCGGCGGGGAACCCCTCGCCATCGCAACGTTCGTGATGCTGCTCGATGATACGCACAACCTCCGTCGGCGCGCCGATCTGACGGGCGATCTGCACGGATTGCTTGACGTGTTCGGCGTTGCGCCGGTCGAATTCATTGATAAAACGTGTTTTCCCGTCCTTCATCCGCAGGAACCCCGCGTCGTGGAGCAGCGCGGCGGCCCCGATATCAGTTACGGAGGTGTCCAGCCCATGTTCCACCGCCACGGCGATTTCCATGGCGAACACCGCCGTGTAGACACTATGGACCAACAGGCGGTCATCCTGCCAGCCGTTGAGGTATTGCGGGATAAAACTGTTCCCTTCGCGGCTGATACCTTCCAGTTCAGCGGCCACGCTCTGCACCATGGCCCAGACCGCCTCATAATCATCTTCATCGCCGGTAAATTTCTCGAACACCATGGCCAGGCATTTGGCGGAACGTTCCGTCACCGTATCCTTGGGGCGGGAGGTGGAGATACCCAACTGCGCGGCGGCCTCGAGGATACCGGACTGGAACAGGTCATAGCCCGTGGGCTGATGCAGGCCGGAGACCTCCTTTTCGCGTTCGGGCGGCGCGGTCTTCTGTTCACCCGGCGGTTGTTCGGGCGCGGGATGCGGCGACGGCGCCGGGGGTTCCTTCGGCTTCTGCCCGCCCTTTATGTAATCACTGAGTCTCATGCAACCATGTCCTTTGTTCGAAAAGTATGCGTTATATCCATTTTCGCAACAGGTCTGTAAACCCGTCAATCGTGAAATCATTCTTCCGTTGGATACATTCCACCTTTTCAAGCAGCCTGTTTTGTTCCGTTTCAGAAATAAGCGCCCCGGTAAAGACAACCACCGGCAAAGCCGTTCCTGCCTCCCCCGCCTTGCGAATGCGGTCGATGATATCCCACCCTGTTTCAAAGGGTAGAATCAGGTCCACGATGGCGCAGGACATCGTCTCGATCTGCTCGATGGCGTTCTCGACCGTTTCCGGACTGTCGGCAATCACCGGTTCGGCATCCAGCCGCCTGACCAGCGTGGCGATAAGTTTCTGCACCAATTCGTCATCTTCAATAATTAAGACTCTTTTCATATGCGCGGCTTTTCTCCTTGTAGCCCGTTGATCAGGCCCGTTCCTTACCGGCTTCTATTATTAAATCCGCCCCGATCTCCGCCTGCTGTGTCAGTGACCCGAACAGCAGCGCCAAATCCGCCAGCGCGTTTATTTCCCTTGGATTGCCCTTGCTCAAACGCTCAATCTCACGAATGGCCGACTCGTTGAAGATCGTATCCTCGCCACCCGCCGCCACGAGGCGGTGCTTGATGTATGGACCGACTTCGTCATTTTCCAGGTGCTGGATATGGTATTTCAAGCTGATGCGCTGCCGCATTTGGGGAATGATCTTGACCACATCATTCAATTCGGTCTGCCCGGCCAGGATGAGGGTCAGGCTGGAGCGATTGCTGGTCTGCACGTTCAGGAGCAGGCGCAACTCCTCGATTACGCCCGAGTTGGCGATCAGTTGCGCCTCGTCGATGATGGCGGTGCAATGGCGGCCGGCAACCGCGTGGCGCTCCAGCAGATCCTTGAACGCATGCATGACATCGTATTTGTCCTTTACCGGGCAGTCGCCGCCGAGTTGGGAGATGATTTCCCTGGTTAAATCGGTGGCGTCCATGGTCGGATTTGTCAACATGGCGACCGCGTGCGAGTTGGCCGGCAGGCGGTCAATCACGGTTTCGCAGACGACCGTCTTGCCACTGCCGTAGTCACCCGTCAGCAGGGCCAGCATTTTGTGGCTTTCGACGGCAAACAGCAGCCTGGTTATCGCCTCCTGATGCGCCCGCGACTCATAAAAAAAGTCCGGATCAGGAATGTTTTCAAACGGGAGTTTCTTGAACTTCCAATAGTCTATATGCATATACCCTGTTGACCTCGTTCTGCTTTACTAACCAACAACATTAAAAAAATATGTATGAATTGTAATCTATGTTCTAAATGATTACAAGTAATCGAGTTGACTAATTCTGTTAATACCAAACATGAAAAGATGCCTATTCCTTTGCATTTGCCTTTCTTTGGCCCAGCGTTTCAAGCAGGGCAATCATTATATATATGCAGATGGCTTGCAGGACCAATGCCACGCCCCCCCATGTGCGCGCTTGCAGGAGGGTAATGGCGCCGAATCCGACGGCCAGGTTCAGGAAACAGATACTGACGGTGACCTGGGACCGGGTCAGCCCGAGCTGATATAGCCGGTGGTGCAAATGGTCTTTCCCCGTGTATTCAATCCATGTCTTGATCGAATACACCTTGCCGGACCTGATGCGGGCCACGGTGGTGAACACCATATCGTAAATAGGCACGGAAAGCAGCAAAATGGGGATAAAGAACGAGACCATCGGTTCATTTTTAGCCCAATGACCCTGGATACTCATGGTGGCCAGGAAAAAACCCAGGAAGGAGCTGCCGCCGTCCCCCAGGAAAATCCGCGCCGGTTGCATATTAAACCCGAGAAAGGCGATGGAGGCCCCCAGCAGGGCCACGGAACAATAGGCCATCATGGGGGCGTCCAGCAACAGGGAAAGGATAAAGTACATGAGCGATGTGCCGGCCGCCATGCCCGCCACCAGCCCGTCAATGCCGTCCAGGAAATTGATGGCGTTGGTGATGCCGACAATCCAGACTACCGTGATCAGCCACTCCCCGCCGATCCCCCACCAGGTGTTCGGCAGGAAGGTCACATGAATACCATCCGCAATCAGTATACCGCAAGCCGCCACCTGCACAAACAGGCGCACGGCGGCGGAAACACCGCGCACATCATCCAGCGCGCCGACAAAAAGCATGAGGGTCGAACAGATCATTAACGCTTTCAAATTCGGCATGTAGTGGATGCTGGTCAACAACAGGGCCACCACCACACCCATCCAGATGGACAGCCCCCCCAACCGCGGTGTCGGTTCCGTATGCCAATGCCTGCCGCCCGGAAGGTCCAGGGCCCCGATTTTTTTCGCGTAGCGAATAATCAAGGGGGTTGTAACCGCCACCGTACAGGAGGATGCCGCGAAAATCACAATCAGCGCCCCCGTTTTTTCGGAAACGTCCGCCAGCAGGGCGAACAGCAGCAATACCAGTCCAACCACCAGTAACAGACGCACAAAAAATGCGCCTCCACGTGTACTTGCGTTACGGTATATCATGCCAGCAATGCTCCCGTCACGTCACACACAAGTTGCTGTTCCCGGTCCGTCAACCCGGGATACAGGGGGATCGATAATACGTGCTGATGCCATTGTTCTGTGTTCGGACAGGCGCCCCCCAGGCGCAGGTGCAGCGGGTTCCACACCGGACGGCGGCACACCACCCCGTTGGAGCGGGCAGCGTCAATGACCTCTTCGACACCATGTTTGCACTTTACAAGAAAGCGAAAGAAGACCGGCTGTTTTGTCGGCTGGTAGATCGCGTGCCCACCCAGCAGACGATGATAATTCTTCGCGATGACGGCGCGTTCGCGCACGGCCTCGTCCAGGCGGGCCAGGCGGGCACGGGCGAGCGCGGCGCACAGATCACTCATCTTGAAATTGAACCCCGCGGGATCGGGATCCCGCTCGTCACAGTCGCGCCAGCGACGTATCTTTTCGGCCATGACGGCGCTGCGGGTAATGACCGCGCCCCCTTCGCCGGCCGGAAGCACTTTGGTGCCGTAAAACGAGAATATGCCGACAACGCCTTTGCTCCCCATCGGCGCCCCGTCCAGATGGTAGCCGCCGATGCTCTGCGCACAGTCTTCAATCACCGGAATACCCAGGTCGCCCAGCGCGTCGATGTCGCAGGCGAAACCGCAGGTATGCGGCGCTATCACAGCGCCCGTGGCGGACGAGCGCACGGCATCAACCGTCGCGCAGTCCAGCGTGATCTGGCCGGCGGACACATCCGCGCACACGCTGGTGGCGCCCGTCAGCGAAACCGCGCCAAAGAGGCTGTTGCAGGTATAGGAGGGAATGACGACTTCCTGCCTGGAGGTAATCCCCAGCGCCTTCAGCGCCAGGTACAGGGCGGCGGTTCCCGAGGAAACCACCGCGACATGCCTGTTCTGGAACATGGCGGACAACTGGTACTCCAGCAAGCGGACCTCGTCCCCCTGGCTCAAATGTCCCGCGCGCAACGCGGCGATGACCGCCTCGATCTCATCCTGTTTAACTGTGGGGCGGGAATGGGGAATCATCTAAAAAGACACCAGGTTTCGCAGGGGGAGAAAGGCCTCCGCGTATTTCACTTTGGCCATGAACCCGTAAAAGGCCGCCAGGGCGTGCACGCTTTCCAACAGGTCCAGACCCGTGGGATAGTCCTTGCCGACCTGCGAGGCATGGCAGGCCAGCAACCGGGATTTCTGTTCCAGTTCGTCCCCGATTTCCACAAAGGTATCGGGCATAAAATTCAGCGAGGTATAATCGTGGTAGAAAAACACGCGTTTGACGTAGCGGCAGGCCGTGATGGTGCAACTGGCCAGGGCCTTATGGTCCTGGTGGGCGTCCTGGAAATAGTTCACAAAGACGATATCCGGTTCGACCCTGCGGAGGGTGGACTCGATCGAGGTAATCACCTCGCGGGAGGTCGGCAGTTCAGTATCTTTAAAGCCGCCCCAGATTAAATCCGCGGCCCCCAGCATCCGAGCGGATGCCTCCTGCTCGCTACGGCGGTCAACCGTACCCAGCCCGTCGGTCATGACCTGCAGATAAACCGCGTGCCCTTTGCCGACCGCCTGCAACAGCGCGCCGCCGCAGCCATACTCTATGTCATCCGGATGCGCGCCCAACGCCAGGATCTTCATATGCTAAACTCCTGCTATACCTTGTTGTCTACGTATTATACCCATCAGGATGGATTTGTTGAATACAAATTTAAAAAACCGCCGCCGCAATTGAACAGAGCGTCGAGGGCTGATAAAAAAGGCACGAAAGGCGCATTTTTTATCGGTGAAAGCTGCGGATACACCGGATGCCGGAACGCCTGGAATATCACCCGCACCCCGGCCTCCTCGAAGGCGCGCAGCGCCAGGTACTCACGGGCGCCCGCGCCCGACAGGTAGGTGTCCGCGTTCAGGTGCCGGCATATTTCCACCAGCCTTCCGGTACGTTCCTCAGTGAATGACGGCAGTTCCGAACACGTCACCCGCTCGGTATCAATCCCGAAACAGGCCATCAGCCATTCCACGGAGGCCTGGTTGCATGCGGCCAGATCAGGCCAGTCCCGAAACAGAAAGTCCCGGAACCCCTCGGCATATTCCTTGAAAAACGGGGCCTTCGTGTAGTGCTGGCTGACGGTCTGCCACATCTTCTTCTTCCAGCGCGTATCCTCCGGCAGCCGCACTTCGCGCAGGGTATCGCCAAACGCGAAACGTACCGGAACGGTCAGCCATTGCGACACGCCCTGTACAAGGATCCTGTTGCGGTTCTGGAATTCGTTCTTCTTGAACTGCACGTTGTCGAGAAAAACAAACACATCGGCGCGCCGTATCTTGTCCAGGTACCCCAGCCAGGGCATGAACTGCGGCTGATGGATGGCGCATATCCTCATCGACGGGACCTTTCCGCCAGCACATCGCGATACACCTGCGCAATGCGGTCAATCATGGTTTCCTGGTCGTACTTCGGGTACACGGCTTCCGGCGCTCGCGCCCGCATGGCATGGCGCAGTTCACGGTCCTGGTAAAGTCGAGTCATGGCCGCGGCAAGTTCGTTCACATGGCCGGGCTTCACCAGCAACCCGGTGACGCCCTCTTCCACCACTTCCGGCACGCCGCCCGTGGCCGTGCCGATCACCGGCAGCCCCGCCGCCATGGCCTCGATGAAGACCCGCCCCATCCCCTCGTTGCGGCTGGCCAGCACAAAAGCGTTGGCCGCCGAAAGCGCCGGACGGATATCTTCGCACCCCCCCATAAATTTCACCTGCGCCTGTACCCCCAGCCGCTGGGCGAGTTTTTGCAGCGCCGCCTTTTCCTCCCCGTCGCCGACCAGGATCAGGCACATGCGCTCATGGGGCATGGCCGCAAAGGCCTTGATCAGGACATCATGCCCTTTGATCGGTGTCAGGCGCCCGACCGACAGCCAGATAAACTCGTCGTGAATCTCGTGCTGCACCCGGAATCCCATCCCCAGTTCCGAGGGAATATCCCGGAAGTGCGCAACCGGCACCCCGCTTGGAACGGTCACATACTGCTCCCTGCGTCCGATAAACCGGGCCAGGCCCTGCCGGGTTTCCAGATCCGTCAACGAGATCAGCCGATCAGTATACCGGGCCATCCATTGCTCAATGGCAATGAAAAACCACGAAACCAGCGGATTGAAATAGCCGTAAAACACATGCCCATGCGCCGTATGCACCACCGGCAACCCGCATTTACGAGCGGCCAGTCGACCGAGGACCCCGGCCTTCGATGAGTGCGTATGCACCAGATCGACATGCACTGATTGCATGTAGGCGAGGATTTCCCGGTAGGCCGTCCTGTCATGGACCAGATGCACCGAACGGATCATCTCGGGCAGGTACAAGTAGGGGATATCGTGCGTCAGCAGGGTATGTTTCAACGCGGCGGGGTCATCACGCGTGCGCCCATAAATCAGTTCTACCCCAAATCCCCGCTTGATTAACCCTTCGAGGGTCACTATGGTATTGGTTGCCGAACCTCCATGGTCAAGGCGGGTAATGATATGCAAGACAGTAATACAATCTACAGGCGAGGAGACATGCGCAATGCTCGGTTCTAATGCTACCCGGTTATCAACAGGGACCATATTCCTGACAATCCTTTCCGTCGGATTCCATACATTCGCGTCTCCCCCGAAGCAAACACTTTCCGATGCGCAATGGAAAGATAAAAATCAGTACCGGGCCGTTTTACATGTGCAAAGCGACATGTCCAGCGGGAGCTACGCCCTGCCCAAACTCACGGAAGTCGCAAAAGGCTACGGCCTGGATGCGGTGTTCCTGACAGACAACATCACCGAGTATATCCAGTTCGGGCTCCCCCCGCTGCGCAACATCCTCTGGGCCGGGTACTCCCTGCCTTCCATCATGACCTTTGGGCCGGAAAATTACCTGGATGCCATACAACGGGAAAATGCGCGCCAAGACGATATCCTGTATGTGGCCGGGGCCGAAACCTGCCCGCGTGTATACTGGACCGGCGCCCTCCGCAACCAGGACCTGGTCTGTCATAATCATCAACGAAACATTATCGCGCTGGGACCCTTCGACGCGCAAACACTGCGCGACATCCCCGAGTGCTGCGGCTTTATCCCGGGCAAACACACCTACTGGATCATCGCCACCCGCGCGCTGCTGGCCCTGTTCATTTTTGCCATTTTCTGTTTCCTCTTCGTGGCGCCGGTCCTCGCCCGACGCAGCGGGCTCTCCACGCGCGATATCCGCTGGTCCGCGCTGGCCACCGTGATCCTGCCCATCGCGCTTGTATGTTTCGCGGCGGACTGGTGGGCCCGCCAACAACCGGATTTCCAGATCTACGGCGAAGAACACGCGCCCACCCACGAGCAGGCCATGATTGATTACTTCAACCGGCACAACATCGTGCACTACTGGGCGCACCCCGAAGCGGTGGACCACCACGAGTTTGATTATCACGGTATCCGCTTCCAGGCCGATACCGCCCCCTACCCCGGCGTCCTGCTGACCACCAGCGGATATACCGCCTTCGGCGGGGTCTATGAAGGTAAAAACAATCTGACGGATCCCGGAAGCCTCTGGGACAAGGCCCTCGAACAGTACCTGGACGGCTCACGCCCCGCGCCCGCCTGGTGCTATGGCGAAATGCTCTACCACTACGAGGGCCAGGCAAAAACCAAGAAACTCGGGAATGTCGAAACCGTGATCCTGGCCGAAACCCGTACCCCGGACGCCCTGCTGGAAGGCCTGCGCACGGGACAGTGCTACGCGCGACGGAACACCGACGCTAATTACCTGGTACTGGATGACTGGAAACTGGAACAGACCACCTCCGAAAATGCAGACGCCGAGGTCACGGCAACCCTCGCGCTCAGCAGCAAACAACCGGACACGCGCGCCACCATCCAGCTTATCAGGAACGGGGAAGTCATCGCCACGGATGAACGCGACCTGCCGACCACCTTTTCCCATACCGCCCCCCTGGAGGGAAAAGCCTGCTACCGCGCCGTCGTCACGGCAGGCCATCCACTGAAACTCGCCACCAATCCGCTCTTTACCGAAAATATCGCCGCCCCCCCCCCACAGCGCGTGGGAATGTAGGGCCAAAAACGCCATCATCCATGTCGCCGGACGCAGCAGCGAAACCATCCGTGGTGCTTTTTTGCCCGATTTATTTTTGGAGGGATTCGATGATGTTGAGGAGGTCTTCGCCGCGGACGGGTTTGGCGATATAGCCGTCCATGCCGGCGGCCACACAGCGAGCTTTGTCGTCATCAAATGCGTGGGCGGTGATGGCGATAATACAGGGGCGCTTGTTTTCATCCATACGCTCGCGGATGATACGGGTGGCGTCGAGACCATCCATCACCGGCATCTGGATATCCATCAGCACGAGGTCATATTTTTTGCTCATAATCTGTTCGACGGCTTGCTTTCCGTTGGCCACGCAAAATACATGGTGGCCTTCCCTGCGCAGTTTTTTTGAGGTCAGGATGCGGCTGGCGGGATCGTCTTCGGCCAACAGGATTTGCAGGCTTTCGCGGTGAATTTCCGGCGGGTTGACGGTGGATGAGATGCAGGAAGAGAGGTCCGGGGGCCCGTCGGCCTGGCGGGATTCATCGAGGCAGGGCAGGTTAAGGCGAAAGGTGAAGGCGCTGCCCTTCCCCATTTCGCTTTCGACGGTGATCTCGCCGCCCATGAGGCCGACCAACTGCCGACAAATGGCCAGGCCCAGCCCCACGCCGCCGTAGGCGCGTGTCATAGAGCCATCGGCCTGTGTAAAGTGCTCGAAAATGCGCTCCTGCTGATGCTTCGGGATGCCAATGCCGGTGTCACGCACCCGAAATTCCAGTTCCTGCCAGGTGTCGTATTCGTCGGACTGTAGAAGAAAGGGTGGTTTTTCGAGCGAGGAATCAGGTTGGGCGGCGAGGGCGATATCGATGGTGATCGCGCCCTCATCGGTAAATTTCATGGCGTTGTTGACGAGGTTCTGAATGATCTGGCGCAGACGGAGCACGTCCACGACAACAATGGGCGGCACCGCCGCATCGATCTGTCGATGAAGCGCCAGGCCCTTGGCGCGGACGCGGGGGCCCATGGAAAAAACGATGTCATTTATGAGGTTGCGCAGCGTGACTTCAGTCGGACGGAAGGTTATATGTCCGGCATCAATCTGGGAATGATCCAACAGGCCCTGAATCAATTCGAGCAGATCCTTGCCACGACTGCATACAATTTCGAGATCCTTGCGTTGCTCTGTGGTCAGATCCGTTTCGAGGATCAATTCGGTAAAGCCCAGTACGGCGTTGAGGGGGGTACGGAGTTCATGACTCATATTGGCGAGAAATTCGCTTTTGGCCCGATTGGCGGCCTCGGCGCTTTCCTTGGCCTGGAGGAGTTCTTCCTCCATCGTTTTCCGTTCGCTGATATCGGTGAAGGCGCCGAGGATACCGACCACCCCTCCGTTGTTGTCACGTAACGGCACCTTGCTGATCAATATGGTGGACTGGCGTCCGTTGACATCGGTATGTGTTTCCTCCTGTCCGGTGATGGGGATGCCGGTACTCATGACCTCCTGATCAAGCGCCCGGTAGGCGTCCGCCACATCCCGCGTATAGGGAAGGTCGTGGTCGGTTTTGCCCAGGATATCATCGGGATGGTTCAGCCCGCAGGTCCGGGCAAAACTCTCATTGCACCCCAGAAAGACGGAGTCACGATCCTTCCAGAAGACACAGTAAGGTACGGTACTGATGATATTGTCCAGCAGTTCCTTCTGCTCGCGCAGGGCGTCCTCGGCAAAACGCCGCAGGCGGCGGACTTCAGCCTCGCGCAATTCGCGCTTGATGGCCGGGCAGAGCCGATGCAGGTTATTTTTCATCATATAATCCTGGGCGCCGGCGCGCATGGCTTCCACGGCGGTTTCTTCGCCGATGGTCCCCGACACCAGGATAAAGGGCATATCCGGATCGTGATCCCGGAGGATACTCAGGGCATCGAGCCCGGTAAACTGGGGCATGGCGTAGTCGGCCACGACGACATCCCACCGTTTGGATTCGAGGGCCTGTGTCATGCCTTCGCGCGAGGCCACGCAATGATAATCCGGTTCATAGCCGCCTTGCCGCAGCTCACGCACAATCAGTAACGCGTCATCTTCATTGTCGTCCACAATCAGAATTATCAGCGATGCACTCATAATGTGTCCTGTTTACGTTTGGTGCCGCGAAGTATAGGCGGTTTTTCGTTTAGCAACAACCAATATAAGCCGATATGGCCCAAGACTTCGGTGAATTGCGTGAAGTCCACGGGTTTACGGATATAGCTGTTGGCGCCGTTGCTGTATCCTCCGATCAGGTCCTGTTCTTCCTTGGATGAGGTCAGGATCACGACCGGGAGCAGTTTGGCCACCGGATCGCGCCGAATCTGGCGCAGCACCTCAAGGCCCTCGATCTTGGGCAGTTTGAGGTCCAGCAGGACAACCACAGGCAGGTCCAGGGGATCACGGTGGGCATAGTTTCCCCGGGCCAGGATAAAATCGACCGCGTCGGCCCCGTCGCGAATCACAACCACTTCGTTGCTGATGTTGTTCTTTTTCAACGCCCGGATGGTCAGGGCCTCATCGTCCGGATTGTCCTCGACCAGTAGGATATACGCTTTATCATTCATATGGCCTCACACGTTACAGGCTAAAGAAAAAGGTGGCGCCTTTTTCCACTTCGCCTTTTGCCCAGACCTGGCCGCCATGCCGATGGATAATCCGTTGCACGGTAGCCAGCCCGATCCCGGCGCCGGGAAACTCCGCTTGGTGATGCAGCCGCTGGAAGGCCCCGAAGAGCTTTCCCGCGTACGCCATATCGAACCCGACACCGTCGTCTTTTACATAACACGCCGTACATTCATTCGTTGTTTCAATCCCGAACTCGATACGGGCGGACGAATGGCTGGAGGTAAATTTCCACGCATTGGTAAGCAGATTGGTCATGGCCACGGTCAGCAGGCGTTCATCGCCCTGGACGACGACATCGGGGGCGATCACAAACTCCGCTTGCCGCGCAGGCTGCGCTTCCTTCAGTTCCCGTCCGATTTCGTAGGCGATATGGCTCAGGTTGACCTGTTCGATCTGCATGGTACGACGGGACAAACGCGAAAGGTTCAGCATATCATCAATCAGGTCGCCCATGCGTCGGCTGGCATGGCGTATCCGTTGCAGGTAATGGCGCCCCTGGTCATCCAACAGGTGGGTGTAGTCCTCCTCAATGGCCTGGCTGAATCCATCGATGGCGCGCAACGGCGCGCGCAGGTCATGGGAAACCGAGTAGGAAAAGGACTCAAGTTCGCGGTTGGCGGCTTCCAGGCGCACGGCCATCTGGTTAAGGTTCCGGTTGACCGCCTGCAAATCCTCCAGGATATTGATCATGGCCCGATTAAGGTCTTCGGCTTCACGCACGCGAGCATCCAACTCGCTGGTACGTTCCTGGACCCGTTGCTCCATCTCATTATAGTTTGCGCGCAAAATCCGCTCTGCTTCATCCTGCGCGCGCATATCGCGCATGGCGACGATGGTGGCGTCCGTCCCATGAAATCGGCACAACGCGCTGAAGGCTTCAACCGGTATGACGGAACCGTCCTTGTGTCGCACGTACAACCGCAACCTGGCCGTGGCCCCCTGGTCAGACAGCCCATGCAACGCATCCGACATACTACGCTCAAACAGCACGCCCGCATCCGTTCCGATCAGTTCTTCTCTAGCGCGGCCTACCATCTCGGCCATCTGTTTGTTGATATCCAGAACAACAAAATGATCATGAACAAATATGCCGTTAAACCCCTGATCGATCAATATCCGGTAACGGGCCTCACTTTCCTGACGCGCCACTTCCACCTCTTCCCGTTTTCTGATTTCCCGGTACAGGCGCCAGTTCCAATAGAGAATGCCGATGATAACGACAAACGCCACCACGATAATATGCCCCATCCAGCCCAACACATCATAACCGGACAGGTCATTGTCATAGCGCACAATTTTTAATATATCTCCGGGCATCCCGTCCTCCAGCGAACACGCCGGATCTACAGCCGCGAGCAGAACGCAAACCACCGCGCCCGCCCGGCGCAATGGCGCTCCAACGCTTCGTTCCCGGACCTCTTTTAACGCTCTCTTCCACATAACCCGATGTACTCACTGTGTAAGCGTATTGCCTAACTTCCCTTGCATAGTACACAAAATCGGCAGCAGGTTCAACACCTGCCGCAACTAATTTCGGGGACAAGGGCAGAACTCCTTGCCCCGTGGAAGTTGACACCAGGGTGTTGCCCTGGAAGGAAGAGGTTCGTTGTACAGGCTTCAGCCTGCCGCGTACGCATAGCCGCGCATGCACAGGGACGAAAATACCAAAAAATCACTGCGGTCACAGCACTTGACGTTGAGACGATTACCCGTTAGCGTGCCTGCACCACTAATTAAAGTGCTGGATATGTTGGACATGAAAACGATGAAAAAGACGATCTATATACTGTTTTGTATACTCACACTTCTCATGGGCTGCACCGCACCGCATCCACCGGCAACCCGGCCTGTACAGGGGAAAGATGATATGACGCTGAAACCTGTTGATGATTCCAATGCGCTTGAGCCGACACCGGATATCCCGACCGGGATCAACCTCCTCGGGGACGCCAACATGGCAGGCGCTCAACCGTACATGAACAACCGCGCTCAGTTTGCCCGGCTTCCAGGCGTTGATTCCGTCGCCGAGATCCTGCAAATCACGGTAACCAATGCCTCGGGTCAACCCTGGGGCGCGGAGATCAAGAAACCCCTCGCCGTATCCGTCGAAAAGGGCGATGTCGCGCTGCTACGCTTCAGGACCCGCTGTGTTTCGTCTTCTGATGAGACCGGCGAAGGCATCCTGACCATCTACTGCCAGAAGTCCGTCGCCGACTGGGACAAATCGCTGCTGGTCACCCTGTCGATCGGGCCGCACTGGCAGGAATACCTCCTGCCGTTTACCTTTATCGACGGCTATGCCGCCGGCGCCGCCGACCTGGCGTTCGGGCTGGGTTCGATCAACCAGCGCATCGAGATTGCCGACGTTTCGCTTACAGGGTACGGAAAGACCCTGACCGTGGATGACCTGCCGAAAACAACCTTGACCTATGCCGGTCAGGAACCCGAGGCCCCATGGCGCGAAGAAGCGCGTCAGCGTATCGAGCGGATACGCAAGGGCGACCTCGCCGTGCGCGTTGTGGACCGGGATGGACAGCCCGTAGAGTCGGCGCGTGTGCGCATCGAGATGCGACGGCACGCCTTTCCTTTTGGAACCGCCGTTGTCCCCAGCCGGGTGATACGCGCCGACGAAGAGAGCGAACGCTACACCCGCCATTTGAAGGAACTGTTCAACGCTGTCGTGACTGAAAACGCCTTGAAGTGGGAGGCGTGGTCCGGCGACTGGGGGCCGGACCTGTCGAGTGAGAACACGCTGAAGGGACTGCAATGGCTCAGGGACAACGGGTTTTACATTCGGGGCCATGCGCTGGTCTGGCCAAGCTGGAAGAATATGCCCGAACGGCTCAAGGCGTTAAAAGAGGCCCCCGACGACATTCCCCGTATCATCCGGGAACACATCACCGAAATGTGTGAAGCCACACAGGACACGGTAGACGAATGGGATGTCCTGAACGAACCCTACGACAACCACGACATGATGGACCTCTTCGGACCGGACATCATGCTTGACTGGTTCAGACAGGCCCGAACCGTCCTGCCCGACACCCCGCTGTATCTCAACGACTACTCGATACTGGCCGCGGGAGGTCGCGACACCCTCCACCAGGATCACTTTGAAACGACGGCCCGCTTTCTGCTGGACAACGGCGCCCCCATCACCGGTCTGGGCTTCCAGTCCCATTTTGGCGCCGACCTCACCCCACCCACCCGTGTATTGGACCTGCTCGACCGCTATGCCGCCCTGGGGCTGGACCTCAAGATCACCGAGTTCGATGTCAATACGCAGGATGAGGCCCTGCAGGCCGACTACACGCGCGATTTCATGATGACGATCTTCAGTCATCCGGCTATTACCGGCTTTTTTGTGTGGGGATTCTGGGAAGGCGCGCACTGGCGAGGACAGGCCGCCTTCCTGCGCAGGGACTGGACCGAACGGCCGGCGCTGAAGGCATACAAACAGCTTGTTTTCGATGACTGGTGGACCCGGCTTGACGGCCAGACCGACGGCGACGGAGGCTACCGGAACCGCGCCTTTTACGGGGACTACGAAATCACGGTCCAGAAGGACGACCGGCAGGTCACTGTGTCATTCACGCTGTTGCCAGAGCAACAGGCGCTCACCCTGGTCCTTGACTGACGCGGTGCGTAATGGAAGCCGACAAAGAGCGAATCCGACCATGGACCCAGGGCATCGTTGCCGGACTGCTTTTGCTGAACGTGGTGTTGCTGTGCGTCTTTTATGAGCGGCATCCGTCGGCCAATCCGGAGAGCCGGCTGGCGACCATTGATTCGCTGGTACATCGCGGGACCTTCCGGATTGATCACAGCCCCTACTGTCGCACCCCGGACAAGGTACAGATTGATGGCCACTATTACTCGTCGAAACCCCCATTGCTCCCGGTGGTCGGGGTGGTCCCCTACTGGCTCTATCACCGCATCACCGGAGAAACCTTTGTCAGCAACGAACCCGGCGCCCTTTTCTGGATTGCCCTCGTCACAGTCATCCTTCCGCATATCGTTCTGTTGCTTTTTTTCTTCCTGCTGCTGCGTCACTGGGTGCGGCACGACATGGCGCGCCTCATCGCGTTTTCCTGTCTGGCGCTCGGATTTATCGGACTGGGGTATGCCCGGGGCATCAACAACCACACCCCCGCCGCCACCGCCCTGCTGGTCTGCTTCTATTACTGTTATCTCATACGCAGGAATATCGCCGACACCCCCGGCCACTGGTTTCTGGCCGGCCTCTTCGCGGGGCTGGCCCCTACCCTCGAGGTCTGGGCCGGCCTTTTCAGCGGGGCGTTCATGTTCTATCTGCTGACGCTCCATCCACGAAAAACGGTGTGCCGATTTATTCCCGCATCGGTTGTTTTTGTTGCCCTCAGCCTGTTTTTGACGTACCTGTCGACTGGTTCGGTCGTACCGGTCTACTTCCGCAAGGGCCTGTATTTTTATGACGGCTCGTACTGGCTCAATATGACGGGAATTGACGCGCTCTGGGAACCCAAGGGGGTCTATTTCTTTCACCTGCTTTTCGGACATCACGGAATTTTCGCAATGACGCCGGCGCTGTTATTCGGCGCCTTCGAGCTTATACGTGTACTGGTAAAACGCGAGGCCCGCCGTCCAGAGGCCCTCACTATTGGCATCCCCCTGGCCCTGGTCATCTTCGCACTGGGCGTGAAGACGCGGAACTATGGGGGTATATGCCTGGGCCCCCGTTGGCTGCTGGAAGCCGTCCCGCTGCTTATGCTCTTCACCGCGTCCTGGCTGGACCGTATGCACCGACGGACGCTCTGGATCCTCTTCTGGCTCTGTTTCATCATCGGCATAGCGCAAGCCACCGATTCCCTGCGGGGCATCTGGCGGCATTCCACCTGGCACCTGTTGTTTGAAAAGGCCGGTATCGGCTCCCTGGATACCAGGCAATGAGGACACAGGGCATAGCCTATTTTTTGCTGGGCGTCTTGCTCTTGACCTTCGTCGTGCATGGCGATGTCGTGCATCTCACCAATGGCCGCACCCTGGAAGGGGTCGTCAAGGAAGAGACGGACGCCGGGGTTGTGCTGGATGTCGGCCTCGGCTCCATTACCCTGAAACGGGAAAAAATCCTGCGCATTGAAAAGGCGGATACCACGGAGAACATGGAAAAAGCCTGGAAGGACAAATACTTTACACACAAACAATATGTGCCGGAGGGGCTGGAGGATATAGCGGCCGGGTTCAACGGGCTGGTTAATGCCCGCGAGCAATCCCGCCAGGCCAGCAAACAACTCGAAAACCTCCAAAAAGAAATGGTGACGCTGCAGGAAAGCGCACACCAGATCGAACAGGAGTTGCTGGCCGCTGTTTCCGCCTGGCAAAGCGTCTCGGCAAAGGACGATCCTGTGGGATACAACACGATCATCGCGCGCCATAATGCATTGAGAGGCCGACACGCCCAAACGCTCAAGACCTATGAGCAGCGTGTCAAGGAAACACAGGAGCAGCGCAAAATCATCCACAACTACCTGCGCGCCCTCGATATCTTTTCGCGCGAGACAAGCCGCCAAGCCCGCAATGACGCCACCCCGGAACAGCTTGCATTCCTCGAAAAAATCAATCAGCGCCTGAAGGGGTTCCAACAGGAGGTACACCAGGTCCATATTGATTCGGATGTCAACAAAAACGGTCAGTTTTATGTCACCGCCCGCCTCAACGACAAGCTGGACGTGCGCATGCTTGTCGACACAGGCGCCAGTTCGGTATCGATTACCGAAAAGATCGCCGATATCCTTCAGCTTGAAATGGACTCCGCCCGCGAAACCAAAGTCACCCTGGCCAACGGCGAGGTGACAGAGGCCATTCCGGTTATACTCGACTCCGTGCAAGTGGGCGATTCGAAGGTCGAACGTGTGCCCACCGTGGTGCTGGGCAAAGGGGATTACGGACAGGACATCGACGGACTGTTGGGAATGAGCTTTCTCCAGGAATTCATGATCTATATGGACCCCTCCGATTATGGCCTCGTCCTCCAGCAATTTGACCCTGCCCGATAATTCTCATCCTGCCCACTTGCTAATTAATCGCAGAAGATGTAGGCTACTACCTGGTAATTATTATGAAATTTATAGAAACAGATAGGACAGACGGCATGCCGGATGGTGAACTCGCATCCTTTGCTGACTTCTGCAAACGCCAGGGTCTGAAGATCACCCACCAGCGCCTGGAAATCTACCGGGAGGTTCTACAGATGACCGGGCACCCGGACGCGGAAACCGTCTACGAACGGGTACGTGAAAAGATTCCGGTCATTTCCCTCGATACCGTCTACCGGACCCTGCGCCTCTTTGAAGAAAAGGGCATAATTCGAAAACTGGGCATGCAGAATGATCGGGCACGATTCGACGCCAACATAACGCCCCACCATCATTTCATCTGCGTTAAATGCGGACTTATCAAAGACTTTTACAGCAAGGAACTGAATGATTATCACCCCGACAACGATGTGCCGGATGTTGCCGACATCCAGTCGGTGCATATCGAAATTAGGGGAATATGCCAAAACTGCAAAAATAATCATGGGTGAATTTCCCGGTCATCAGCGATTTGACCATGGAAATCCCGAAAAAGGGCCGGCTTTCCCCCATTTTTTTATTATGAAAATTCTCGCAGCTTCAATTTGACATTCCCGGGGGATTCCACTACGGTTTGCGCTCGAATCACGGATATGCCGGAAAAATCGGCGCCATCCGCATAAAAAAATCTATTTTGGAAGGGAGTGAGTTCTCTAACGTGGCTGAAGTAAAAGTCAGAAAAGGTGAGTCCGTAGACAAGGCCCTGCGCCGACTGAAGAAAAAGTTGGACAAAGAGGGTACCATGCGCGAAATGCGTTCGCATCGTCACTACGAAAAGCCCAGCGAGAAGAAACGGCGGAAATCCGCACGTGCTCGTTCGCGAAGCTCATAACTTTCCAGACATGAGGCCGTATACGCCCCATGGGAAGCGCCCCGGTAACGGGGAAAGATGTGATTACGGGTCAGTATGCATTTTGCGCTGACAACCCGCTGGAATGCTGGTCGGCATTCATCCGGTGAAGCCATAATCGAGGAAATCCTCGATTTGGGGTTTGACCGCGTCGAGCTCGGCTACGATCTGCGTATAGATCTGGTGCCCGGGGTTCAGGCGATGGTGCGTAACGGCTGCATTACAGTGGATACAGTGCATAATTTCTGCCCCGTGCCTGTCGGCGCGCCGCGCGGTCATCCCGAGATTTATACCTTGTCGGATCCCGATCGGCGTACCAGGGCAAGTGCTGTGGAACATACCGGACGAACAATACGCTTTGCCGCCGAAATCGGCGCGAAGGCGGTGGTGTTGCATGCGGGCAATGTCGATATGCCCCGTATGACCGACCGCCTTGTTGCGCTTTATCAGGAAGGTAAGCTATATACACCCGCGTATGAACGGACCAAACTCAAGCTTCAGATGAAGCGCGAGAAAAAGGTCCGCAAGCAGTTGCCGCATCTGTACGCCTCGCTGGAGCAGTTATTGCCGGTGCTGGAAGAATGTCGCGTCAGACTGGGCATTGAAAATCTGCCCACCTGGGAAGCGATACCCACGGAAGTGGAAATCGAACAGTTACTTAAACATTTTAACTCAGACTATTTAGGGTATTGGCACGATATCGGTCATGCCCAGGTTCGGGAGAACCTGGGCATGATCAATCATGAACGGTGGCTGGAACGGCTGCAACCCTGGCTGGTGGGCATGCATATCCATGATGTCCAGCCGCCGGTGTTCGACCATCTGATGCCCCCAAACGGAAAGGTCGATTTTGACCGCTTGAAACGGTTTGCTCAATTGGATATCTTCCGCGTATTCGAGCCGATAACAATGGAAGAGCCCAATGCCATCGCCAGGGCAAAACAGTTTATTGAAGATAAATGGAGTCATTGACCGTCGCGGTCATTCAAAAAAACGGATTGAACCTATGAAAAAAGCATTGATTACAGGTATTACAGGACAGGACGGGTCGTATCTTGCGGACCTGCTGCTTTCAAAGGGCTATGAGGTCCACGGCATGGTCCGGCGCTCCTCGACGGAAACGTTCGAGCGCATCGGCCATATCAAGAACGACATCCAGCTCGTGCAGGCGGATTTGCTGGACCAGCTTTCCCTGATCAAGGTCATGGAGGCGGTGCAACCGGATGAAATCTACAACCTGGCGGCGATGTCGTTTGTCCCCACCTCCTGGAGCCAACCGGTCCTTACCGGCGAATTTACAGCCATCGGCGTGACCCGTATGCTCGAAGCCGTCCGTCAGGTCTGCCCCACCGCACGCTTCTACCAGGCCTCCAGCAGCGAAATGTTCGGCAAAGTCAAGGAAATCCCCCAAACCGAAAATACCCCGTTCCATCCGCGCAGCCCCTACGGAGTCGCCAAGGCCTATGGCCATTACATCACGGTCAATTATCGCGAAAGCTATGACCTGTTCGCGGTGTCCGGTATCCTTTTCAACCACGAAAGCCCGCGCCGCGGCAAAGAATTTGTCACGCGCAAGATCACCGATGGCGTCGCCCAGATCAAACTGGGCATGAAAGACAAACTCATGCTCGGTAACCTCGACGCGGAACGCGACTGGGGCTTCGCGGGCGATTATGTCGAGGCGATGTGGCGTATGCTCCAACAGGATACGCCCGACGATTTTGTGGTCGCCACCGGCCAGACCCATTCCGTCCGCCGCTTCTGCGAACTGGCCTTCAAACGCGCCGGCCTGCACTGGGAAGACCATGTCAGGATCGATCCCGACCTGGTCCGCCCGGCCGAGGTCGATCAACTGCTGGGCGACCCCGCCAAGGCCAAGGCCGTCCTGGGCTGGGCGCAGCAAGTGGATTTTGAAGGACTCGTCAATATGATGGTGGATGCCGACTTGGAACGGTATAAGAACGTGAAGGGATAACGATGCGGGTACTGGTTACCGGAGCGAATGGGTTCGCCGGTCGGCACCTGATGGAGGAGCTGCTGCGCGCCGGGTATGCCCCCTATGCCTTCGATCAGGTTCCTGTCGAGGGCATGCCCAGGGACCGCTCGTTCACCGGTGACCTGCGCCATCCCGATGACCTGCACACGTTGATTCGCGCCGTTAAACCCGACGCCTGTGTGCACCTGGGCGGCATCGCATTCGTGCCCGCGGGCTGGACCGACCCCCAACGGGTCTTTTCCGTCAACCTCATCGGCTCGATCAACCTGCTCGAAGCCCTGCGCAAGGAATCCCCGCAAACCCGCACTCTGCTCGTCAGCTCCGCCGAGATATACGGACGCGAACCCGGCGACAGCCCCTTCACCGAGGACACCCCGCCGGCCCCCGCCAACCCCTATGCCGCATCCAAACTGGGCGCGGACCTCACCGCCCTGCTCTACGCCAAACGATACGACATGCCCGTCATGACCGCCCGCCCCGCCAATCACATCGGCCCCGGACAATCCGAGAGCTTTGTGGCCGCGTCGTTTGCCCGCCAGCTCGCGCACATTGCCTTGCAGAAAAGCCCCCCCGTCATGCGCGTGGGCAACCTCGACTGCCAACGCGATTTTACCGATGTGCGCGACATTGCCTGCGCCTATCGCCTGATCATCGAAAACGGACATCCCGGCATGGCCTACAACATCTCCTCCGAGATCCCGGTCTCCATCCGCGCGATTCTCGAACAGCTTTGCCAGGCCGCCAACGTGGACCCCGCCATTGAGGTTGATCCCGACCGATGGCGACCGGCCGACGCCATGCCGCACCTGAGCGCCCGCCGGCTGCGCGACCACACGGGCTGGACCCCGCGCATTGCGCTCGCGCAAACGCTCCAGGATATTTACCAGGACACAATCCAGCAACTTGCAGGCGAAAAATGACCCCCCCTGGCCCCACCCTGCGCAAATTCACCGGCATCGCGGTCCGCCTCCTGCTGGGAATCGGGATTCTGGCCTTTCTCTGCTGGCAAATGCCCCCTCACGAATTGCGCCATGTCGCGGCCCAAAGCCTCAACGGATGGCTGTGGTGGATTCCCGGCATCGGCGCCACATTTCTCGGACTCTGCATCGGCAGCGCCCGATGGCATCTCATTCTACATGCCCAACACTTTGCCCTTTCACACGGACGTGTCTTCCGCATTTTTTTCATCGGCCAGTTCTTCAATTCCTTCCTGCTGGGCGCCTGTGGCGGCGACCTCGCGCGCGCCTACTACGTCGCCATCGAGGAACCCACCCGCAAAACCGAAGCGGTCCTGACCGTACTCGTGGACCGTTTCATCGGCCTGGTTATTTTCATCCTCTTCGGATGCATCATGATCGCGTTGCGCCCGGAACTGTTCCTGGCCACCCGCATGACCCGCCTGGCCGCCGCCGGCATGGTCCTGATGCTGCTGGGCACGACCGCGGGCCTTTTACTTTTATTCCGGCGCAATCTTTTTGAGCGCAGTCGCCTCTTTAAAAAATTCGAAGCCCACAACCGGTTCGGGGCATTCATCCATCACGGCTACAACGTCCTGTATTTCTACCGGGAGCACCCACGGGTCTTGCTCGGCGCCACCTTCTACTCGCTGGCGAATATCTTTTTCCTGACCCTGGCTGTTTATTTCTTCGGGTTGAGCCTGGGGATCGAGGCCTCGCTGATGCCGTACCTGACCTTCTTCCCGGCCATCACCGTATACACCGCCGTTCCGGTCACCCCCGGCGGAATCGGGATTCGCGAAGGCCTTTTCGCGGCCATGTTTGCCGCCGCCGGCGTGGCCGCTTACCGCGCCATCCCCCTCTCCATGCTGGTCTATTTCGGCGGTGTCGCGTGCAGCCTTTTCGGCGGCGTCATCTTTCTCTTTCACACCACGGGCCACCCCCGGAATATCCGGGATACCTGGCGCGATATTCGGCAGAGCGGGGCCACGACATGAGCTGGTATACCTCAACCAACGACGGTGTCATTCTCTCCCTGCACATCGTCCCCCGCAGCTCCAAAACCTGCATCGACGGGCTCCACGGCGACGCCCTTAAAATCCGCCTCCAGGCCCCGCCCGTCGATGGCAAGGCCAACAGGATGCTCCTCAAATTCCTGGCCAAAACCATCAACATCCCCGCCGCCCACCTCCAACTCGTCGCCGGGGAATCCTCGCGCCAGAAACGCGTCCACCTTTGCGCGGATGCCGTCCCCGCGTTTCACCGCTTTGAACAACAAATCACCTCCGGATGAGTGACCATCCTGAAAGGAAGACGATGCAGGCGATTATTTTGACAGGTGGAAAAGGGACCCGTTTGAGTCAGCTTTATGCCGACCGTCCCAAACCGCTGGTCCCTGTCGAGGGCAAACCCTTCTTGCAGTGGCAGGTGGAATGGCTGGCCGAGAAGGGTATTCGTGAGGTCCATCTCGCGGCGGGCCACATGGGCGAAAAAATCGTCGCCTGGGCCGCCTCCGACCCGGTGGCCGGGGTGCGCATCACCGCCTCCGTCGAACCCGAACGCCTCGGCACCGGCGGCGGCATCAAATTTGTCGAGTCGTTTATCCGCACCGACCCGTTCTTCGTCCTCAACGGCGACAGCCTGGCCCCCAACCTGGATTTCCAATCATTGGAAAAAGCACATGCCCATTTTTCCAATCATTGGAAAAATAGCGCAAAAAGTTTCCAATCATTGGAAAAATCGGAAGAAAAGTTTCCAATCATTGGAAAAATCGACAAAAAAGTTTCCAATGATTGGAAAAATGCGCAACCAGGTTTTGTCACCATCGCCGTGACACACATTGAGCAAACAGGGCGCTACGGGACCGTTGAATTTACCGAGGAGGGGCGCGTAACAGCATTTCTCGAAAAAACGGAACGCAAATCGGGCTGGATCAACGCGGGCGTGTACCTGATTGACCGCTCATTGCTCGATAACGTGCCGCCGGAAGAAAACCTCTCGATCGAAACGGATATCTTTCCGAAACTCACAACCGCAGGTTTTCTTTTTGCCACCGCCGCGCCGGGCCCCCTGCTTGATATGGGCACGCCGGAAGGACTGGCCTCCATGGAAACATGGCTGCGCTCGCGCCCATAATGTCAGAAGGCCCCTCCCCGAAGGTGGGATGCCGCCTTACGGGAGCGCTGTCCTCAGCGACTGGACGGCGGACATTCAGAACTCCTTTGCATCAAATTTTACCCAATGATTGGGAGGTTAGAGCATGCGATCACGCCGTTCAAGGCTGGCCTGTTCAAGGATTTTGCGTTCGTGGCGTGAGAGGCTCGCCATGCCCTGGTGGGCAATCTTGTCGAGGATGGCGTCAATCTCGCGCTGTTCCACAGGGGATACCGGACCGGCCTGCCCGCCGCGCATGACCGTCAGCCGGGGCTTGACCGGGCGGGGCCAGGTGAAATTGCCGGGGAAACGATGCTTGAAGACAATCCAGGTATAGATGACGCCGACCATCACGCCGCCGACATGCACCGAATAGGCGATCCCTCCGCCACGCTGACCGAAAAACAAGAGCAATTGCAGCAGGGCCAGGCCGGTCACCATCATCCAGGCCTTCATAGTGACCGGCAGGATGAAGAAGACCAGCAGGGTGATGCGCCGGTGCGGATACAACGCCGCAAAAGCGCCCAGTATGCCGAATACGGCCCCGGAGGCCCCGATACAGGGGGCCGGGTTGCCGATAATAATCCACGCGACACCCCCCAGCACACCGCTGAGCAGATACACCGCCAGAAAATGTTTGGACCCCATCCCCCGTTCCGTCTCCGGCCCCATGAAGAAGAGGACCAGCATATTGAAGACAATATGCAAGATAAACGTCGTGCTGTGCAGGAACATATAGGTAATGAACTGCCAGACAAAGCCATGCCGGATGCCCGCGAGACTCAATCCGAAGATGGCGATAAACCAGTCCCCGAAAATCCATTCAAGCAGATAGACCGCGATATTAATCACCAGTAACACCCGCACCACCGGGGTCAGCACCGGCCCTATCCGCACCTGCATTGTATTCTCTTGCCAATTCATGGCGTTATCTTCACGTGTAGGAACGAAATTGTCTAGGCTGAATGCAAGACACATGCAGAAAACCATGAGCAGTAGTTCCGTGCATTGTAGCGAATCGACTGGATGAGATCACTATTCAGAAACCTTGTAAGTCACATAAAGACCTTCACCTTCAGGTATTTCTATTGTATATTCGTCAATATTATCTCCAGGCTTCTTGAAAAAGACTCGATATTTTTGTCACCCAGGGCTATTTCCCCGAAACTAATTGAATATGTGATGGCAAGGTGGTTTTGACTATATTCCCAGTTTTCCGTCTCGTATGAGCCATATTGCACAGAAGTGTTCTGATCCGGATTGTATACCGAGGCCATGTTCTGGGCTGACAGTCGCCCATCGGGGTCACTTCTTGTCATGGGATTGTTGGCGCAGAAGGCGTACAGGTTGCGGGAGTCGGTGAAGCGTGCCGGGTCTGGTTGGGTGAAGAGGCCTGTCTGTGGATCGTAGTAGCGTGCGCCGAAGTAGTAGAGCCCGGTGGGGTCACGACGGCGGGTGGCGAAGGAGGGGGCGTTGATGGTGGGGGTGGCGGCCGGCCCGAAAGTGGTATAGCGCGGGTTCCAGTTTGTGGCGACGGGGCATTCATTCGGAGTGATATCGGGAATAGAAGCAAAGGCAGAACTGATGTATATAAACATCAGAAATGCCGCTACGAACCATCTAATAGTCTTCATGTCAGTTTGTTTCTTTATCCTGCCACATAGAAAGGATTACAATTATTCTATACATTTGCCTTTAACTGATACACACGCTTTTTGATGTTCTTATTCAACTCCTCGATAGTAGGAGGGTTCCAATTCATGTCTAAAGCCCCAATTTCTTTCGCTACATCAACTGGAATGTATCCGAGCTGTACAGTCTCACGAAATGCATCCCAGTATGTTTCACCATGTCCAGTCGAATGAGGCCCAGTCTTCCCGCCATCAATATGCGCACCTAAGCCTTCCCGACGTTGTAGGCATAGGGGCATAGGGGGCTCATATTGAGAATGGACAAACCAAATGTTCTTTGCTTTTGAAATCATTGCGAACTCCTCTCGCTAGTAATCAAGAATAACATCGCCTATCATCCCTTTCTCTAATAATCTTGGCAACTCAACTTCGTTATAAAAGGATTCTTTTCCAATCTCTCGCATGAACCTTTCCCACTCAAATGGGTCTGTCTTAAGGATAATGTCGTCACCACGGTCAATTGCCTCATCCAGCCACTGAATATTGAGACCCTTTCTGGTGTCCAAAGGCAAAGTTGTATCCATCTCCAGCACATTGTAGCCTGGTTTTCCTTTGAAAGGCGCAACATCTTGACTGCTACCAAGGACCGTCTTGAGCTTCTTTGGGGTAACGCCATCCATATTTCTTGCAACGCCTTCAACAACCCCCTCCGCCGCATTTGCCAGGGGCTTGGAGATAACGGGAAGTGCAACCAAACCTACGCCGACGGCAATGGCGCCAGCGCCCTGCCAGCTTGGGTCCTGCACGAAATCATAGATGTCAACGCCCAGGTAGGCAACATCCGCATAATCACCGGCCATGAGTTCTCCAACGGGGCGGAGGGTCTGGGCCATGGTCGCGAGATGGTTCTGCTCGTATTCCCAGTTCTGTGTGCCGTATGAGCCGTATTGCGCAGATACATTCTGGTCTGAATTATCTACCGATGCCATGTTCTGGGCTGACAACCGTCCATCGGGATCAAAGTTCAGCAACGGGTTGTTCGCGCAGAAGGCGTACAGGTTGCGGCTGTCCGCGAGGCGGGCAGGGTCTGGTTGGGTGAAAAGACCAGTTTTCGGATCATAATAACGTGCGCCGAAGAAGTAGAGGCCGGTGGGGTCGCGGCGACGGGTGGCGAAGGAGGGCGCGTTGATGGAGGGGGTGGAGACTGGCCCGAAGACGGTGTAGCGGGGGTTCCAGTTGGTTATGACGGGGCTTCCATCATGTGAAATAACCGGGATAGACACGAGAACAGAACAGATGCCTATAAGCATCAGAACTGTCGTCATTAACCATTTGCTTTTTTCATCATTTCTCATTTTCAACGTGCCGGATACTATCAGCAACTTGAAACTAAGCAGGTTGTCCTATTAGCTAGAGTTATTCCTAAACTGAACCCACCACGAATCCTTTTGCAACGCAACTATGACCTTCATACAACTCGAAATGGCTACCTTCATGAAGAAAATGTTGAGGCGCATTACTAACAAGAAATCGAATGTCCGCTAAAATTTCATTATTAATACCAACCAAAGTAATGTTCTCAAGAACGATGCTCCAGGCAAACATTGGCCAATTTTCAGCATCATCATCAAAACGCGCAACAGTAGAATACCGTGACGATTGAGGTATAAGTGCTTGCCCATGTCTATCCGTTTTTAACCATTTTATCTGTGCCTTCATATTTTTTAACCTTATGGATTGATGACGGCATCACCAAGTTGAAGAATCTCCGCAAATCTTGCGGGACCTATACCATCTAGTTGATCCCATCTCATGAATTGATCTGCCTTTGTTGAGGATATCTCAACTTCTATAATGCGAAATTTGCCTTCACCCTCAAACGCTTTACCCCATTGTGCCGCATCTTCTGCTGATTCTGCAAAGAATTTGCCTGTTTCGTAAGAGTTCTGGCCTGGCCTAAATTTTCCTGTAGCTATAATATCATCATACTCTGCTTGAGTAACAGCCCTATAGAGTTTTGTCTTTGTGGCATCAACAACCCCCTCCGCCGCATTTGCCAGGGGCTTGGAGACGACGGGGAGCGCAGCCAACCCGACACCAACGGCAATGGCGCCAGCCCCCTGCCAGCTTGGGTTCTGGACGAAATTGTAGATGTCAACGCCCAGGTATCCGAAATCAACAATATCACCACCCATGATTTCTCCAACGGGGCGGAGGGTCTGGGCCATAGCTGCAAGATGGTTCTGACTATATTCCCAGTTTTCTGTCCCGTATGAGCCGTATTGCGCTGATGCATTCTGATCCGGATTGTATACCGAGGCCATGTTCTGGGCTGACAGTCGTCCATCGGGATCACTTCTTGTCATGGGATTGTTTGCACAAAAGGCGTACAGGTTGCGGGAGTCGGTGAAGCGTGCCGGGTCTGGTTGGGTGAAGTGGCCTGTCTGTGGATCGTAGTAGCGTGCCCCGAAGTAGTACAGGCCGGTGGGGTCGCGGCGACGGGTGGCGAAGGACGGAGCGTTGATGGTGGGGGTGGAGACTGGTCCGAAGGTGGTGTAGCGGGGGTTCCAGTTGGTGGTGCCTGTGCTTACATTTAAGGTAATAACTGGTATAGAAGCAAAGGCAGAACAGATGCATGCAAACATCAGAATTGCCATCATGAACCATCTGCTATTTTTCATAGTTTCTCATTTTCAACATGCCGGACACTTTCAGCAACATGTAACTAAGCCGGTGGTCTAAATTCATAGAGCCATTTCTCTCTTATCTCCTAAATCAAACTTTATCCATCAATTCATTTTCATATTTTTCAAGAATTCCAATCAATCCTTTCCTTACTTCAACATCGGCTCCCATCTTGATAACAATCTGAAGGATAAAGGCCCCATATCCAACAAGCATAATAACTGGCCTGTTGTTTAGATATGCTAAGATGGCCATCACTATCGCAAATAAAACATAACTCATGCTTCTCCCGAATTCGACGTTGAGACCATAAAGTTGTCCACTGATTATTTTGTCGAATACCGAATGTTCTAAGGGTGTGAATTCTTCATCTATAGTCGCTTTCATATTTTCATTCCTTATGTGAACTATAATAAAAAACTATTTTCGCATTATATAATTGCAAATTCTTTTAATCCTTCTGGCCATAGAGTGGTGAATGTTTCTTCTTCTGGATTTCTATAAGCAGCTTTCATATCATGAAGCAGCCCATAAGATTCAATAACATTCTTAACAGAGGAAAATGTTTGTATGGGATTATTCGTAAATATGTAAATATTCATTTCTCCATGACCAAAATCATGCCCATCTATATCAGCATCAGATGCAATCGCAACTTCAAGGCTTTCTTCAATCTTTGTTAACAGATCATAGTCTGTAATTGATTTCCCAGAAAACTGAATTACTAGTTGTTTATTCATATTTACTCCCTAGTTATAAGGTGATGATTGCAAGCCGCTTTCTACTTGCTTCTGTATATAGAATGCTTGTCCTTCTTCTGCTCCAATAGGCATTGTTTCATGAAGTGTTCGTTCAAGGAGAAGCATTTCACTTTTGTTTCCCTCTGCAATTATCCGTAATTCGCCTCCATTAAGTTGTTTTTGCGTATATCTAGTTGATGGATTCTTTGTTATTCCATACTTGAGGTGTTCTCCATCTGCTCCAATTTTTTGATAAAGATAACTTGTTGATTCAACTGGAACAACATAGCCTGGTGTTGGTGCAGATATTTGTGTCAATCCCATTGCTTGTCCTACAAGTGCGCCGCCTTTTATCATAGTTGGCATGGCTTCCTGCATACCAATAATCACCCCGCCATGATTTGCTGCTGAAGCTGCAATAGTCTGTATCGCAGAACCAACAAGAGCGACACCTTCCGCAGCTATCCCTCCAGCTAATGACGCTGAACCTACAGTCAAAGCAGCTTTTTCAGTGTAGTTCTGCTCTAACTCAATAGCCGCATTTAACCCAGATCCTGAGTAGTCCTGATCTGCATAATATGAAGAACCATTTGCGGTATAGTTTCCATGAAAACTGAATGTATTCTGCTGGGAGGTGGAGAGCCGTCCATTAGGATCGCTTCTTGTCATGGGATTATTGGCACAGAATGCATATAGGTTGCGGCTGTCCGTAAATCGGGCCGGGTCAGGTTGTGTGAAGAGGCCCGTCTGTGGATCATAGTACCGTGCGCCAAAGTAGTAGAGGCCGGTGGGATCGCGGCGTCTTGTGGAGAATGAAGGCGCGTTTATGGTAGGCGTGGAGACTGGTCCAAAGGCTGTGTAGCGCGGGTTCCAGGTGCAGTTGAATGATGAATTGATAGTGCCCAGCACGTTTCCACGAACATCATTGATTACATCTTGTATTTGTCCATTGGACTTGATGGCGAGCAGGCCACCAACACCACCCATACCCCCAATTTGTCCGCTTTTATCGAGACCGTAAAGGTACACATTGGTCGTTGCTGATGAACCATTCTCTGTTACAAGAACTGTTTCCTGCATGGGATAGTCAACATCATATATGGATCGTGTGTAGACGACTGATGATGCAGGAATATTATTTGATATACTCTGACAGGATGTGGCGATACGACGACCGAGTGGGTCATAGGTAGCGGTCCAGTTGATGCCGTTTCCGCTCCCGTCGCGCTGCACGACAAGGGACAAGCGATCCAGTGCATCATAAGCCAATGCGGAGCTTATGCCGTTACGATTGAATGCCACCATATTACCGGCGGCATCATAGGTGTAGCTGCCGCCAGTGGTTAGATTGAGTGTTACACGGGCTGTTGTAGTGGTTGCCCAGGGATATCCAGGGGCCGCGGTTGCCGCGATGATATTGGAACCTTCGATCAAATAGACGTCATCCATTGACCAGAGGTGCAGATTTGTATCTATCGCCGCATATCCAAGATTTGTGCCATTAATGCATACAACTACCGAAGTGCCGTTCACCAGCATTCCGGCGATAGTTATGGCAGAAAAGCCGCCAGTGCTGTTTGCTGTTTCGGTTCTCAGTCGTCGGAACTGGTCGACTGAAGCTGTTTTAATGAGTGAACCACTTGAACGATTATCCGCCATTGAGGTTCTAGCTGACAGAGTATCATAGGTATATGAATAATGATTTGTTTTAGTGGGTGATTCTTCTCCCTGCGGGTAAAAGACTTCATTGGTTATTTCACAGAGGTAGTTATATTTATAGGCGGAATACGGTAGACAGTAGGGAAGGCTTTCCTGATTCACGCGATACCCGTTGTATGAAAAGCTGTGATAATCAATAATATCACTACCCGCTGTTCCCTGTTCATATTCTGGATAGTCTATGTAGACTTCCAGTTCATTTATGGGCCTATTATCAAGCCATCGAGTCATCCATATCTGATTGCGATAGGTTCGGTAATTTGACATTGAGACGTTTGGATGTATACGCCACATTAGTCTCCGTTGACTATCATAATTCATAGAATAGTGCCCCGCCCAGGAAATATTTGATAAAATACCCGGGCCACCCCACTGATAAGTCCAGTTTTCATCCCCCGGACTGACGGAAGAGGATATACGCTGGCCATCAGCATTGAAGGTCTGATTGAAGTCGCTGCGATCATCTCCCAGCCAACATGTTTCGGCAAGTGCCCGCCCGTACTGATCCCGCGAATGATTGATGATGACATCCCCTTCAGTTACTGATGAGAGCCATCCATTGGGACTATATGTCATTGTCCGGGACAGGGGGGAGGTTGATTCATCCGGCGGAATAGCCTGCGAGCCGGTTTTCCGATTCAGGTTGTCATATTCGGAGATAATCCTGATGTTCCGGGGGGTTATCTGCGTTGAAATATTCCCGGCGTTGTCATAATAAAATGAATTGCAGAGGTATTCTCCGTTTGCCGGCACATAGATACGTTCCTGCGTTATGCGATTACGCGAATCGTAGTCACGCGCATGTCGCACACCGTAGGGATAGATCTCATTTGTTACATTTCCACAGGCATCGTAGTTGTAGTTGATTGTGCATTCTGCCTGCCCCACAGTATTGTATTCATGCATACAGACGGGTCGATTTAAGCCATCAAATTCATAGCTATGGCGGATGCCGTTCGGATGGATTTCGTCTATTCTATTCCCCTTTAAGTCATATTTCCAGGTATAGTAAACCGGGTCATCATATTGTGGTTCGGGCGAAATGGATACACGGTGTGTTCTGTTATGGCTTTCATCATAAGCATACCGATTGGTTTCCACACCTCCCATTACTTTGCACAACATATCTCCGGCAGAATTATAGTAATAGTATTCTGAATAAACTTTTTCCACAGAAGGAGAACGGTCATACCACCATTTACTACTGCACTGGCCCAGATCGTTATATTGATAACACACGATAGAGTCAGCTTCATAGTGTGTCGTCAATCTATTTTCCGCATCATAGAGATTTGCAACAACTCGCTGAGGACTGCTGCCGGTAGGATAATAAATTTCCACCGCTCGATTCACATCATCATACTGCCATATGGTCGTGTATCCTTCGGCATCGGTTTCCATGATTCTGTTACCTCGACGATCATATGCAGAAGAAATATTTCTTTCATCGATTGTCCCGGCAGCTTCAATACAATTAGTCTGCTGCCCGAAGTCATTATATTGATAAAAGGTGCTGATATTCGCTGTACTGATAAACTGAGTCAGTAGCCCGGCAGCATCATAACGCCACTGTTCATAAGTGCCATCGGGATAATCTATACGAAGGGGTTTTCGCAACGCATTATAGGACGTATGGGTAACAAACCCTCTGGCATTCTGATTGGAGACCACCAATCCTTCGCCATCATACCATTGATGTGTATGCGCAAGAACCGTTTCGCTTTGGCCCTGGTAATTGGTCGTATGAATAACCCGGCCTAAGGCGTCACAGGTGTATCTGGTGATATTGGTAAGGGCATCGCAGGTTTGTGTCAGATTCCCGAAGCCATCGAACTCATATCGGGTTATGGCAACACCGTTGAATTCATTACTATACCCCCATCCTGATTCACCACCCTCCCCGAACGTTGTGTCAAGGATACAGGAGGAATGATAGTGCCGTCGCGAGGAATTCAACAGATGATCCATACGGTCATAATTGTTACTGACAGTATCATCAATCTTATCGCCCAGAAAACTGGCCCCATTAAAAGCAAGCGGCCCTTTCTTTTCAATCAGATTCCCTGCCTCATCATATTTGAATTCACTCTTTGCCCGCAAGATTCCTTCTGAAGAATAGCTTTTGCGACGTATAACATGCCCCAGGGTATCATAACTGAACTCATCATACCGCCCTGTTCCTTTGATCTGTTTCGTCAGCCACCCTCGTTCATTATAGAAATTTGTCAGCGTAACCGGATCCTGTTCCCAACTTCCCGTCCAGTAATTCGGATATGTTATCTGTGAATGCAGGTTGCCGTTGGAATCATAGGTGTAGCTGGTTGTCGCTTCATCATCTGTTCCGACTGCTGTTATACGGTTGGTTAGCCATCCGTGACTATCATGCTGCAGGATAGTACGTGAATAGAGAACATTATTGGCGGGATTAAGATCACTGTCGGCATAACATAGCTCCTGGGTAACCAGATTTCGATTGGCATCATAACAATTTCGAGTTACTTCTCCTCGATTTCCGCGAATGGATGCCACTAAATTATTGGTCGTATAGGTATACCAGGTTTCAGAAGTCTCGGTATTACCAAGACCGCAGATGTCTCCAATCAGCATGATATTCGTGGTATTTCCATGCGTATCATAGAGGTATCGTGTTTCGATACCGCGCTTGTCCACATGTTTGATCAGGTTGTTGGCGGCATCCCAGGTGTTGGACACAACGAAACCTAGATCATCTTCGATAGAGACAACCAGTCCGTTTGAATAGGTATAGATTTCCGCGGCGCCGAGTATATTGCTGATTATGGTTTTTCCGTTGATGCCATCGCCGATGTAGGTAAAAACGGCATTCCGTTCGGGGTTGGCCGTGATGCCGACCGTGGCCCATTGTTCGATGACCCGCCTTTGGTCATCATACACATTTTCGATGACCCGTCCTTCGGCTTTGGTCACGCGGAAGATCAGGTGTGTTGAGTAGGCGCCGTTTGTTGCGGTTTTCGTAAGGTAATCATACTTCACCGCCGTCTTGTCCGGGCGATAGGCGGCAACCAGGTCTCCGGCCTCATCATATTCATAGCGAAGCACCCGTCCGTCACTGCAACGCACTTCATAGAGGCGCCCGTTTCGGTTGTATTTGAGTTTTGCAAACTGCTGCTCGTTCCGAACTTCTACAATTCTCCCGTAATCAAACCGGTTTGAATCCATTCCGTAGGCATACAGCAGTCGATTGCTATTGGCGTCACACCATTCCGTCAGATAGGGCCTGTCGCGCAGGATGGTTCCATCGGAAAACTGCATGTTTTCAAAAGTCCGGGTTTCACCGGATGGTCCTGTATAGACATAGGCGCCGGTCCCTTCATTATAGGTCAGGCGGCTGGTATATGGATTGGCTACCGAGCCGATACCCCGGCTGTTCAGGTTGGCCAGACGTTGGTTGAGTTCAACCGTGGGTATCCATTGATTGGTCACGGAGGGATCAGGCGCGAGGCGTAATGCGGTGCCCTGCGGTTCAACGATCCTGATTTCATTGGTCCCGACAGCCAGGTAGGAGGCATGATTGAAACGCCACCCAAACCCGAATTCACCGATCGCCCCATACTGTGAAGTATAATAGCGTTTGATTTCTATCGGTTTAGGCCCTGGAATCACGAGGTCGATGCATTCTTCGTAGAATTCCCCGCTTCGTGTATCCACCGGATCAGCCACATTATCAAAACCGGACTGCCAGGCAAAACTGATCGCTTCTCCGACAGCGCCATTGTCAACGATGGTCTGGATAGCGCTCAATGTGGCCGCATCAAGCGTCTCACCGCCACCGGGAGTCGATGTACCATAGAATGTAGCCTGATCATTCAGATAACCTTCACGATAATCTGTAAGTCCGGCGATTGTATTACCGACAAGACTGTCGATAAAGGTCTGGTCATTTTGGCTATCGCCTACAGATGACAACTGGTTTGCACTTGCGGATGATCCATTCATACCCGCGTAATCAATGCCAACATTGTTATTCCCTACATAGACATTGAGATAATCATTAACCGGCACCGTATCGCTGATGGCCGTATTATTCCCTCCCTGCCCATAATCATTCGCCGACATGGCTGCCGCGGGGATATATGGGGAATGACCTCCATGAGCTTTATTATTGATCTGATAACTACCACCCCAGGTTTCCAGGTTGTGATCTACTTCAATCCACCCCATATTGGTATATCCATTAACCGTCCATTTGGCACAAGGGAACCAGACATTCCCATTTGTATGCACAGCAAAAAAAGTAGTGACACTTTCATATGCAAGCATGTCGACTGATTGCATAAGGCTGATATTGGCGGAAGTGTTGTACGTATAATACGTCAGATTTGTGATACCCGCACCAGACTGCACAGATTTTCGAAGGGTCTTAAAGGAACTATTCGCTTCGTCTATACCAAATGTTCGCTCAATAGCACCAGCTTCAAATGAGGAGCCACTTATTCCGTTCATATAAGAGTAATCCACCAAATCTGCTTCAGGTTTATTAACATGATATTGAGGCACTTCTGTATTCATGGCTAAATGAAGGAATTGACTGTTATGTGATTCCGCCCGAAGATCAATCCCTATCGTGCCAGCTTCATAATTACTATTCACTGTCTCCAAACTAAAATTAAAAAAGCCAAACATAGCCTGATCCAGTACTCTCATTTTGGTAAGACATCCTGCCATCTTATCAAATTTACTCTTCATATAGTAGTAGTTCATCCCCAACATTGATGTGATTTTGCTGAGTATATCAAAATCCTGCATTTGCAGCGATTCCCAAGTCAGTGTCGAGTTACGTTTTGTATATGTGCTAATTTCCTGTAAGTCTTTGTAATGTTGATCCAACATTCGTTCTGTTATATTCCCGAAATAGAAGCCAACACTTTGCACTTCACCGGCTATAATTGTATTAGTTGTATTGTCAATCAGGAGTGTCAATAGATCCCCCATGCATACAGCATCGCTACGAGACGATGCAGCACCGGTTATAACCAAGGATAAAAATTGGGGCGCCCCCCCAATACTCAATGTCGGGAGCAGGCGGTAATTGGTGCCAAATTTATTGGCCGCACCATAGAACCCAAAGTATTTTGCCCAGGAAATATCATTTGTATCGTAGGGTTTAAATTGAAAGGTTACCCGTCTATTATGTAACTCTGTTGTTCGTATAGTATGATCGATATAAATATAACTGTCAGATTTCCTTTGTAACTTAAAATGTATGTTTTCATACTGACATGTGGTTAATGTCGGCGCTGACGAACAATATGATGACCCATATGTGTAAATAGAATAGTTACTCGGCCAATTATCCAAGTATTGCTCCTTTAATTTCCATTGGGCACCAACTTGATCCAATGAAACGTCAGGAAAATCATTACTCAATATTGAATCTAGCCAAACAGGGCCCCAATCTATAAATTGGTCAGAAGTCGCTGCAACAGCCATTTCAATATCCGGATCTGTCGCATGTGCAAATGCATTTAGCACGGCATAGACGGTCTGATAATGATTACTGAGAATTGTTCGCAGATACACACCATCCTTTATCTCACGCTCTTTATACCAGGGGATAAGTGGTATCCAGTTTGTAGTTGCGCCATCATCATTGCTGAGATAAGCATAAACAATAGCATTTGTAATAGGATATGCTCTGTATGGATCCTCAACATTATTCGTCATCACATCAAATCCATAAATCTGGAAATATGTCGATGAATCAATTCGTGGATAAGTAAGGTACCCATATGCACAGGGAATATTACATCGACGCAACAAATAGATGGTTAGTGCTGATAAATCCACGTCATTGCCTGCTTCTTCAAGATAACACCCCAAAGCACCTTTAACACATTTCTCTGTCCTGATGAATGGTGCAGAATTATAATCGATATGATTCAGAACATAGGTGTATAATGCCAGCGCATTCGTTTCGTAATCTGCCACAAGTTGATCCAGAACATCATTTGTTATTAACTCGACATCATTCAATGCCAAATATGGCGTTGGATTTGTTGCATAATCCTGAATCAACGAATTTGGAACAGTTATTGTTTCGGGTGAGGAGGAATCAAAACCAGGACCATTCGTTATTTCAATCAGTGCAAAAGATTCAAGGGGTGGCGTCAGATGGTGTTGCCCATCATCAAATAGAGCCAGGGAGTTGAGTGTTGAACTTAACAAAAGAGCAGCAGCTACAGATGATATACGGATAAAATGATGTATTTTTCTAATAGTCATGCTTTTCATTGTACGCCCCCCATAACAGAACCGTCTACCGGCATGGAAATACTCAAATAGACGCGCGATATCTGGTCATTCAGCGGCTGCGGGTCATGATAGTCATCATTCCCGTCGTTGTCCGTATCTGAGTCATCTTCCCGCGTATGCATAACCAGGCGTTCCCTGGCATCGCATATGCCGTCCAGGTCGGTATCCGCATCCGCATTCCCGACCGCATAGAACACCATCGGCGTATTGCTGTTGGAGGCATCCGACCAGGTAATCATGTTGGTCCCGAGCGTTGAAAGGTTCGTTGCCACGATCTGCCACCAGTACGCGTTAAGATTTGTGCAGGTGTATATTTCCAGTCCATTGGTTGCGGCTGCCAACGGATTGGTAGGATACGCAATATCCAGTGTAACAGTATTCGTTGAGCGCAAAACGGCCTGAATGATAATATTGGTGTTTGCCGCCCCGGAGCGCATCATCATGATTTCGCCACCATCCAACGATGATGCCGTTAAAGAGACCTTTGACAAATCTGCGACGCTTTCAAAAGGAGAGAGGGCCAACCACCAGACGATTCTGCGTTTTGAAAGCTCAGCAATAACATACGCGCTGTCATACAACTCATAGCCAGTGATTGATAACAACGGCGCTTTAAATACGATGCGTTCAGTGAAGGTTCCCCGGACATCCCGAATCAATACGATCAACTCGCTCTTCAGGAAATCCTCATAGAGAACAACATCGGTTGTTTGTGAAATTTCTTTAGATAACCGGGATTGATCAGCAACAAAACGGGTTCCCGCATCCACATTAACAAACCAACCGGGGTCCACTTCGCTGATATATTCGGAATCCGCCACGATTTCCCGCCCTTCAAGGTCCAACCACTCCGCATAAGGAAGCGCAATCGGATAGGCGTGCTCCCTGAATTCCAGGTACGCTTTTACCAACGCCCTCCATGATGCTATGCCCTGCTCGGTATCCTCCATTCCCCATACACTCGTAAATGATGACACGGCGGCACATAGAAATGTAAGAAGAAACACCCCGCAACGGACCGACCGTAACAGACCTCGTTCATCAGCATTATTCTTTTTCACAAACTTCCTCCTTTAGTCATGACTGAATAACACCTTTCCCCATTCTCAATAAAACAAAATCTGCCGAAAACACAAAAAAGGCGCGATCCTCTAATGCATCTCTAGGGGAACCACGAAGCTCCTTGAAGGTACATAACCGAGAGATCGCGCCCATATGGGCGCGTTCTGACAGTCTGTTCCTTCGATAAAAAATTCGTGGTTTTCTAGAGAAACAAATACTGCATAAACGCAATAAAATTTAGTAAAGAACACAATCACCCGATGCAGCACACATGCATAAAAACCATGCCGGTAACCGGATCGAACAATCTTTGGAGAGCATATAACAGGAGATTAGTTCAGGCGTCAAGATCAGGAACAACAGAATTTATTAAAGTTCGAATTTTCGCATTGTCATCAAGCAGCTTTATATACGACTACCTCTGATGTGCTTCATCACGGTTAACATGAAATCCCTTGGGTGAGATTCCGGCATGATCACGGGCAAGCTGCGCGAATTCTTCTGCCACATGATCACCCGCCTGTCCACCGGTCACCGTTTCCATGAATTCACGAATCATTTTATTCATCGTCGTGCCATGAGACTGCGCATATTCACGTGTTTTTTTTATCAACGCCTTCTCAGCAGATAATGTTATATTCATGTCACTTCTCCATGTTAACTTATAACCTTATGTGCAGTAAGTGTAACGCAACACCCCGGAAAAGCAAAAACAAACAGCCATTATTACGCTAATTTTTGGCGATTCAATAATAATCCACTCAGGGAGAAAACCCGAAACAGCGGTTGAGCTGCAACTGCACATGGGCGGGCGGGGCGGCGGGCCAGCCCCAGTTGACCATCTCGCTGTCCCCGGAGCCCACGTAGTAGATGTACCAGTCCCCGGTGTTCACGTCCCAGACGGCCACATCAGTCAGACCGTCGCCATCGTAATCGGCCGGCACCCCGCAGGCGTCGGACCACCCCCACTCCATCGTCGTCCAGACCCCACCGGCCCAGATGGTCCAGATGCCGGTGTTGTAATTATAGAGGTAGAGGTCATCCAGGCCGTCGTCATTGTAATCACCCGCATAGCACGATCCATCAGAAATGCCAAAAGTCACCTGTTCCGAACCGCCGGCGCTGTAGCGGATATAGACGGTTCCGCTGCCGGAACATACACACGGGTCGGCGCGTCCGTCGCCGTCATAATCGCCCGGGACCGGACACGCATTCACCCACCCCCAACTGAACGTCAGGGTGCCGCCCCCGCTCAGATTGACGTACCAGTTGCCTTCGGGAGGCCAGTAAACCGCCACATCCGCGCGGCCGTCCCCGTCGTAATCCGCCGGAACCGGCAGCGCCAACGTCCAACCCCACTGGACCTCGCGCAGGCCTTCGGAGGACTGGTTGATATACCAGGTCCCGTTGCCGGCATAATACACCGCCACATCCGCGCGCCCGTCTCCGTCGTAGTCCGCGGAAACCGGCATACAGGCATTCCAACCAAAATCCTCAATGCGCGGACCATCCGCGGACTGATCGATATACCAGTCGCCGGTTGCCGTATAGAACACGGCTTTGTCTGAAAGGCCATCGTAGTCAAAATCGTTGACCGGGTTGCCGAATTCGCTGGCGCCGATATCGGCGGTCGCGTTGATGATGCGCGGGTTGGCGTACGCGTCGGTTTCGCCGGTCATCCATCCCAGGTTGGTTCCCTTGTCAATGCACACCGAATCGCGGTATTGCCGATAGTTGCCGAGCGCGCCCGCGGGCGGATGGCCTTCGACGAAATGCGGCGGTCCGGTAACGCAACCCGTGCCCGCGATAGCCGGCGTGGAGCAACAGTATTCGTAGGTCGCGTCGCCGTGCCAGTTGCCACCGGCGAGGGCATTATACATGATCGAATTACGCACCGCGCCCGCGCTGTCGGAATAGAGGTTGCCGCCCGTTACCGCCGAATTCCGGCAGATGGTGCCGTTGACTACCTTGCCGCCGGTCAGGTGCGCGCCGCCGCCGAACTGGTTCGCGGAATTTTGTAGGATCAGGCAATTGCGCACCGTGCCGGTATTCTGTATACACACCCCGCCGCCGTTTATATACGCCTCATTGCAGGTGATATGACAGCCCATCACTGTCCCCCCATTGAGAAACATCACCCCGCCGCCCGTGAAGGCGCTCGACCGGTTGCTGGTGATGTTGCAGTAGCGTATTCGGCCTCCGTTGTGCAGGTAGGCCCCGCCACCGGAATTGGTGGCAAGATTCTGACTGATTTCGCAGCGCTCGATCTGTCCGTTGTCCAGCACCCGCACCCCGCCCGCATCCGCGGCGGTGTTATAGGAGATCAGACAATTCGAGGCGGTGCCGCCATACATCAGATAAAGCCCGCCCGACTGCCCGGAGGCCTGGTTGCTTGAAATCGTGCAGGCATAGACATTGCCACCGTTTTCACACAGAATGCCTGCGCCGCGGAAGGCCTTGTTGTTCCTGATGACACAATACGACACATCGCCGTTCTGTTCGACATAGACCCCGCCGCCCTGCTGGCCCGCCGTACATTTCTGGATAATGCACTGAACGACACTGCCGCCGTTGTCGAGATAGACCCCGCCGCCGTTTATAGCCGCGTTCCCATCCTGAATAGTCAAACCCCGGAGGCGAGCGCTCGCATGTTTGAGCCAGAAACAGCGTCCCATATTGTTGGCGCTGATGATGGTTTGTCCGGCGCCCGCGGCCCCCATGACAGTGATCGCGTTGGTCAGCTCAATGGTCGAATCCAGTAGATACGTGGCCGAATCCATCAGGATCACATCCTCATCCCGCGCCACACCGACCGCCACCTTCAGCGCATTCGCCGCCGTATCCCAGGAGTCATAGGGATAGGTATTGCTGCCCGTGGGCGACACATACAACGTCCCCGCATGCACCCGGATCAAAACGAACACCACCACACCAACCAGCCAACCCATTCTCTTCATGGCGCAACCTCCGCGTTATCAACCATCTATTCCTGTTTCACCGATAACCGATACTAGCCCCGGCAGAAAGACCATGTCAACATTACATACCAACTTAAAGTTATTCACCGACCCCAAACGCCCGGGCTCTACAGAGTATCCTTCTTCGTCCCCCTCGCGGGGACTACGCAGGACAAGACCGCCCTCCAGATTAACCGAACAACATGTAATCCTGGAGGGCGAGATTCCTATCGAGCCGGCCTGTACCCGTGCCTACGCTGTACCAAAGAACCTGCGGCGCCCCGGGCTCTATGGTCACCGTCCTCCGAATCCCTGGTTTCACATAAATTTCAAGAGGTAAGGAGTTCTGAACTTCCGACCGCTTGGGTTGTGGGCGCAGCCCATCTTAGGCCACTCATTTATCCTCATTGGCATATTGGCGGTATTTGGATAGACAGCACGGGGACAGAATCTATGGGCGTTTTTTTGCCTGGAGATCGCGGACGGCGAAGGCAAGGCGTTTTCTGGCTTCCGGGAAGTCGGGGCGCAGGTCGACGGCTTTCTGGAGGTGCGGGATGGCTTGTTCAGGC
>RZZM01000691.1 GCA_009929845.1 Spartobacteria bacterium | reverse complement strand
AGGTCGAGGTCAACCTTGCAGACGGTGGCCCGTCCTTTGTATTCTTCCGCAAGCTCATGTATGGTCGGGCTGAGCCTGCGGCAGGGCGGACATGAATTCGAGAAAAAATCGTCCGGTAAGGGTTCGCGGTCAGGGGACAACCGCCGGTGGTACATTTTCCGAAATGCCCCATCAGGGCGCCCAGGGCCCCTCCCGCCACGAGTCCCGCCAGTAATTGAATAATCATTCCTCTTGTCATCAATTTTCTCCTGTATCGTTATATTTTTTCACGCCGCTGCATGGATGTGCAATTGCACCTTAATCGGGCATCGCAGGCTTGTTGAAAACGGGCAGGCCTTCGTTGCGCGCTCCATGATCCCGCGAAGGGCCTTTTCATGGGCTTTATCCGCCAGTGTAACGGCAATCTCGACCGCCACACCCGTCAGTTCGCAATCCGCGGACGGGCCATCTGTCGTGACCGTGGCGTTGCTCATGTAGCAGCGGATTTCGATACCGTCCCTTCCGGCTAGCAGCAGGACCGTGTTCAGCAGGCATCCGGCCACGGAACACGCCAGCAGTCCTTCGGGCGACCAGGTGTTGGGCTGCCGTTCCGCGCCGCCATAGGTCGCTATCTCGATCGGCGGCTTGCCGCCGGCATGCGCCTGACCCGTAGCACCCTGCTCCCAGATCACGGACACCTCGTAATTTCGTTCCGGCTGCGCAACCGCCTCAGGCCTGGGCCGCTTCGATGGCATCAATCAGTACACCTTCCATTTGTACGCCGACAAACTGCCGCACCGGTTCGCCGTCCTTGAACACCAGCAGGGTAGGGATGCTGCGGATACCGAAGCGGCTTGCCGTTTGCGGCGCTTCATCCACGTTCAACTTCGCGATTGTCGCCTTGTCGCCCACTTTCGCGACCACCTGTTCCAGAATGGGGCCCTGCATGCGGCACGGACCGCACCACGGCGCCCAGAAGTCCACCACTGTGACCCCTGAACCGACCGTGTCCAAAAACGTTGCGTCTGTTAATTCTTTAATTCCTTCAGCCATGTTTTCTTCTCCTGTTGTTGTGCCTCCATCCTCATTGGATGGACTGTGTTGACCCTGTTAACCTAACGCAATGAACATGCCAAGTGCATTGAAAAAGATGAAAGCATTCATAAATTATTGCACAACAAAAAGTTATAAAAATTTGAAGCAGGACGCAATGCGTTGCGACGATGTTGCATCTTGATCTGACGCAACGTTACATGCAACGTTTTACGCTGTTCATGCTGCTGCTTTTCAGAACGCCTTTTGTTGAAACTGTTTCTGGAGAATTCCAGCCGCCGTTATCGTACAACCCCGTTCGGGGTTGGCATGGGGGCGGACACGGTTCCACGGGTTGCACCCGTGGCTATTCACGTTATGCCCTCCG
>RZZM01000690.1 GCA_009929845.1 Spartobacteria bacterium | reverse complement strand
CGCTCACGGCCAACAATCACCTGACGACCAAGGAATATGTGGACAGCGCCGTGGCGGCAGGGGGCATCGGGGCGTGCGTGGATGACGACGCGACGCTGTGCGCGCTGGAAACCAGTCGCGCCAGCGACGATCCCGATTTCATCGCTGCCAACATCGCGGACGGGGTAAACATCCTCGGAGTAACGGGAACCCTGGCTGCGGGCCTCGCTGGCCCATCCGGTTGCACGGATATCGGCGATCTTTGCGCGGACGGAACTGTGTTCGCGGGGTGGCATCCGGTCTTCTACGAGCATCTGTTCATCCCGCCGACGGATCAGGCGCGTCCAGGGTCTCCGGGCACCTATACGATGAACTGGAAGAACGCAACCGGGACGAACGATATCAGCACGGATTCGAACAATGACGGCCGGGTCAACCACGCCAATCGAGGCGGGCTGATCACCAGCTTTCAGGCGTTCCAGGCGTGCGAGAATCTGGCCTTCGGCGGGTATACCGATTGGTACCTGCCGAGTCAGGTGGAAGCCTATTACCTGTGGTCGGTGCATGAAACGATAGAAGCGGGAGGCAATATCACGAATTTCCAGAACGCCAACTACTGGTCTTCTACGGAGGACAATACCACCCTCGCGTGGACCCAGTACTTCTTCTATGGCTACCAGTACGGCACCAATAAGACGACTGGTTACAGGGTGAGGTGTGTCAGGCGCTGAGGCGGGGTCCGTGCCCGTCCGGAGATGCTTTCCCGGCGCAGCCGGGTTAGTCATTCAGTCATTTAATTATTCGAGTCCCCGCGTAGCGGGGTCGCTACAATTTTCCGGAGGAGATTTATCGAAATTGGCGCAGTATGAACATTTACCGATCTACAAACAGACCTACGATCTTCTGTTGCGGACAATGACGGCAACGAAGGATTTTCCGCGCGAGTATAAATACACGCTCGGGCAGAAGATCAAGGAGGAGCTGGTCGAACTGGTGGTGATGATCTACCGCGCGAACAGCGCGCAGGACAAGGCGCGTCACATCGAATCGATTCTGGAGCGGGTGCAGGCTGTGCAGCTTATGATGCGGCTGTCGCATGACCTGCGCATTCTGCCGCGCCGCCATTACGCGGCGCTCTCGGAGATGACCGACTCTCTGGCGCGGCAGGCGCAGGGGTGGCTAAAGGGAACAACAAGAGGTTCGGAAAGGAGGACGCCGGAACGGGCCTGCGGCTAAGGCCGCGCCCGGCGAGCATATTCATCTCGGCTGGCGGCGGTATTGATTCGCAATGAGAAGAATGGATACCAAAGCAGATCACTGCTCTGTCATAGACAGGGCAGCGTGAAGGCGCGGATCGTGAACAATCGCGATCCACGGCCATAAGATCGCCAGCGTAACGCCAACTACTGGTCTTCTACGG
>RZZM01000689.1 GCA_009929845.1 Spartobacteria bacterium | reverse complement strand
CCGTCGAAACCTGTTTGGTGAATTTGGCGTGGGCCTCGAAGGGCGTGCGGATGACTACGATTCCGAATCGGTGGTCCGTCGCGCCAAACGTAACTTCTTTTTCGCGCCCTGGCATGGGCATACCCTGATCGGTACGGTGTATAAACGCTTTGATCAACGCCCTGAAACAGCCGGGCTGTCCTCCGATGAGATCGCCGCCTTCCTTCGGGATGTCAATGCGCTCTATCCCCCGGCGGCATTGACCCTGGAGGATGTGGCCTACACCCATGTGGGGGTGTTGCCCGCGCCGTATCGCGGCGGTCGAACCGATTGCGCGGACCCTTCGCGCGATACGGTGGTGGTGGATTATGGCGCATTGAAGATGATGAACGGCCTGTATGCCGTGCGCGGCGTGAAATACACCACGGCTATTGATGTGGCCTCGAAAGTGATCCGCCGTGTCGCCGCGCGCGCGGGCTGGACCTTGAAAGGCGCGCCCGACGCCCCGATCTACGGCAATGAAGATATGGCGCAGGCCACGGAGATTATGGCGACGGCGCGGGCGCTGCATCTGGATGTGGATGAGCATACCGCCGGGCGCCTGGCGATTGAATATGGCCCGCATTACCGTGAGGTGCTGGCCATCGCGTCTGAAAACGCGTCCCTGGCCAAACGGGTAACCGCCGACCGACCGGTACTCGGCGCGGAAGTCGCGCATGCCGCACGCAACGAACACGCGCGGCATCTGGATGATGTGGTCCTGCGGCGCACCGTACTGGGCTCCTACGGCTATCCGGGCGATGCCGCCGCGCAGACCTGCGCGGACATCCTGGGCAGCGAAACGGACTGGTCGCCGGAGCGCAAAACACAGGAAATCGACGCCCTCAAACGCGCCTACCGCCAACGCGGCCTCGGATGAACGCCGCTCTTCCACTGCTGTTTTAAGCCACGGATGGGCGCGGCTCTTCCGCTGTTGTTTTTTAAGCCACGGATGGACGCGGATAAACGCGGATGTTTTTTTTATCTTTTTCTTATCCGCGAAAATCCGCGCCCATCCGTGGCTCAAAAAAACCGTTCCATTCGCCCATGAATGGCCACAAAGGGCACAGAATTCATTTTTGAACTCGTTTTGACATCTATGTACAGCTATTGTAGCTTATAAAGAGCTGGTCAACCATGAAAGAACGAGAAAATGCAACAGACTATACGTACATTTGTTGATTCGGAAAGCGATAAGCTAACCATCGATTTACCGCAGGCTTTCAGACATCGCCATCTGGAAGTACTCGTCATTGCCGATGATTCATCGGACATATTGGCTGAACAAAAAGATACTGTACGGGCATTAAGAAACTCAATGGGGGTGCTGAAGGGGCATATTGGTGATGGTGTCGAGTATCAAAACAAATGTCGCAGCGAATG
>RZZM01000688.1 GCA_009929845.1 Spartobacteria bacterium | reverse complement strand
CGTGATTACCCTGGGGCTGGGGGGCATCATCGCGGAACTTATCGAGACCCTGTCCGGAGAGAGTTTCCTGCTGGTCCTGGTACTCACGGCCATTACCGGTCTGCTGCTCGGTATGGGGTTGCCCACCACCGCGAATTACATAGTCATGGCCTCCCTGACCGCCCCGATCATCGTGACCCTGGGCGCGAAGGCGGGGGTTGTTTTTCCCCTCATCGCGGCGCACCTGTTTGTTTTCTTTTTCGGCATTCTTGCCGACGACACGCCGCCGGTCGGACTGGCCTCTTTCGCGGCCTCCGCCATTGCCAAATCCGACCCCGTTAAAACCGGGTTCCAGGCCTTTGGGTACGACATACGCACGGCGCTGCTCCCGTTCATGTTCATCTTCAATGCCGATTTGCTGCTGGTGGATATCCACCACCCTGTCCGGATAGCATGGGTTTTCTTCACAGCGCTCGCGGCCATGTTTGCCTTCGCCGCCCTCACACAGGGGTTCTTCCGAACCCGGAACCGCCTGTACGAAAGCGCCGCCCTGGCGATCGTGGTTTTCGTGCTGCTGCGCCCCTATTATACCGCGGAAATCATCCTGGGCCTGCCCGCCCACATGCACTATTTAACTTCGGCCGGCGCGCTGCTGCTTTTCGCGGGAGTCTACGCGCTTCAGTGGCGCAGGCGGGTAATACCGACTATCAGTCCCAACAAGAGCAGAACGGCGGTGGTCGGCTCCGGGATGCTGTAGCTCATCGTCCAGGACACGCTGTCGACATCAGCATTGAATGAGTAATTCTCAACCTGTGCGGTGTTAAACACAACCCGCTCACTCTCGACCCAGGCTGCCGTTGCCCCATTGGAGCCAACCCAACGACTACGATCACTCGCAAACAATGGCGATGGCTCGAGTATTGTTTGTCAAGTGCATCGTCTGGTCCGGCTGTCCGTCCGTTGATCCAGATATCGGATTCGGCGAGGTCTATGTCATCATTCTCTTCATTCCTGCGCAGGGGATTGAACGGTCGCTGCCCATACCTTTGCCTCGCCCGGTTCAAGGCGGTAGGCGTGTTGGCCGAACCCGACATCGGTTCCGGAGAGTACTTCGCGCCATTGGGCCTCGGGCGGGAGGTCCACGGCGTCCTCGACGGGTTGACGGCTTAAGTTAAGGGCGACAATGACGGGCATATCGGCATCGCCCCGGCGGTATACGGCCAGGCCGCGTTCGGGATCGTTGACCAGGATTTCCAGTTGGTCGCCGCGCAGGGCGGGATGGCGCCGTCGCAGTCTGATGAGCGCGCGTGCCTGGTTGTGCAGCCGCCGGCCCTGGTTGCGGTTAAGCAGGCTCCAGTCGAGGTGATTCCATCCAACGCGCTTTTTGCTGTCCTCGCCGAATTCCTGGCCGGCATAAATCATGGGG
>RZZM01000262.1 GCA_009929845.1 Spartobacteria bacterium | reverse complement strand
CCCCCGCCGAGGTCCCCCACCCCCTGCCTTCGGGCTCGACACAATACCAGTTGCCGCCCCTGAACATCCTGGACGACCTGCCCCCCCTGGCCGAACGCCAGATCAAGGCGGATGTGCAGGGCGGCGCGCGGATTCTTCAGGAGACCCTGGCGGAGTTCGGCATTGAGGCGCAAGTCACCAATGTGGAGGTGGGGCCGGTGGTCACCAGTTACGAAGTGCTGCCCGCGCCCGGCGTGCGCGTGGAACGGATTGCCAACCTCAGCAACAACATTGCGCTGAGCATGAAGGCCGTAAGCGTGCGCGTGCAGGCGCCGATCCCCGGCAAAGGGGTGGTGGGCATCGAAGTCCCCAACCTCAAAAGCACCATGGTCTTCCTGCGCGAACTCATCGAAAGCGAGGAATGGGTCGGCTCCAAGGCCCCCCTGCCGCTGGCGGTGGGCAAGGATGTCGGCGGACGTGATATTGTCGCCGACCTCGCCAAAATGCCCCACATGCTGATCGCGGGCGCCACCGGCTCGGGCAAATCCGTCTGCATGAATTCGCTCCTGGCCGGCCTCCTGATGTCCTGCACCCCGGACCAGTTGCGCCTGATGCTTGTCGACCCCAAGATGGTTGAATTTTCATTCTTCAACGACCTGCCGCACCTGGTTGTGCCGGTCATCACCGACCCCAAAAAGGTCAGCCTGGGCCTGCGCTGGGCCATCAACGAGATGGAAAAGCGCTACAAACTGTTTGCGCGGATCGGGGTGCGCAACATCCAGTCGTACAATACGCGGCCCATCGCCCGCCAGGCCGACCTGTTCGAGGGGGAACTCGAGCCGCCCAAAGACGACAAGCAACCGCCCGACCGACTGCCGTACATTGTCATCGTGATTGACGAGTTGGCCGACCTGATGATGGTCGCGCAGGCCGACATCGAAAACGCCATCGCGCGTCTGGCCCAGTTGTCCCGCGCCGTCGGCATCCACATGATCATCGCCACGCAACGCCCCTCGGTCAACGTCATCACCGGCACCATCAAGGCCAACTTCCCGGCCCGTATCGCCTTCCAGGTGGCCCAGAAAGTCGACAGCCGGACCATCCTGGACGGCAACGGCGCCGACAAACTGCTCGGCCGCGGCGACATGCTCTTCCTGCCCCCCGGGACCAGCAAAATGCTGCGTTCGCAGGGCACCATGACCTCCGACCAGGAAATCCGGGATATCGTGGAATTCTGGAAGGCGCAGGGACAACCCCAGTATGAACTGGCCATCAAAGACAAGATTGAGAGCACCAAGACCGAGCTGCCCGAAACGGAAGGCGACGATGACATGTTTGACGCCGCCGTCGAGGTGATCCGGCAGACCCGCCGCGCCTCCACCTCCTCGCTCCAGCGCCGTTTGCGCATCGGCTACAACCGCGCGGGCCGGTTGATGGACCTGCTCGAGGAGCGCGGCATCGTCGGCCCGCCCAACGGCTCCGACCCGCGCGACATCCTGATCGACCTGGACGGCGAAATCCCGAGCAACGAGATGGAAGAAGATGACGACTGACCGCCGCGCGCTTTTTTGTATTCCGATCTTTCCTCCCGGACAAAAAATGGTAGGGTACTCGAATAGTGGCGATAACGCGGATGTATTGAAGCGATCATGAGTATAGGACAACAACTTAAAGCGGCCCGCGAGGCGAAGGACCTGACCACATCCCAGGTGGCCCTGAAGACACGCATCAAGGTGCAGCATATTGAAAACATGGAACGTGATGACTTTAGTCACATCGCGGCGGCGGCCTATGCCAGAGGCTTCATCAAACTGTACGCCGATTTCCTGGGGCTGGACTATCGCCCGCTGGTTGACGAATACACCGAGAACCACGCCCCTGCCCAGAACATCTCCCTTGACGCCGATCATCCGCCACACACGCCCCGGCCCAAAAAAACCAGGGAGCCCAGGGAACGGAAACCCATCGAGTGGGCCTGGCTGAACAGGCTTCGGCAGGTCCGCCTTTCCCGGGAACAGGTGGCGCGCATCGGACGCGGCGTGATTATGATTATCACCATTGTGGCGCTTGTGTCGGGTTTTAGCTACATGTTCCGCTCCTGCGCGCGCAAGCGCGCCGAAAAGCGGGCGGAACGGCAACAACAGGCCCCGGTCAGCCTGAACGTCTTTCCCAACGAAATCATCGAAGAACCGCCCGACCCGTATATCGGCGCCGGGGCGCGTCGGCAGGAACCACAATGAATATTCCCAATATGTTAACGATGAGCCGCCTGGGAATGGCCGCCATCCTGATGGCGCTCCTGAGCGTTTCGTTTCCGTTTACGAAAAGCCTGGCGCTGATTGTGTTTGTGGTGGCCGGGATTACGGACTGGCTGGACGGATACCTGGCGCGGAATGTGTATGGCGTCACCTCGTTCGGTAAGCTGATGGACCCGTTGACGGACAAGGTCCTTGTCTGCGCCGCCTTTGTCAGTTTTGTTGAACTCCGCCTCCTCCCGGCCTGGATCGTCGTTGTTATTATCTCGCGGGAGTTCCTCGTTACCGGCTTGCGCCTGCTCGCGGCCAGCAAAGGCAAGGTCATCTCCGCCGGCAAATGGGGAAAACATAAAACCGTCTGGCAGATACTCGCCATTTCCGTTCTGCTGCTCGGGCTGGCCATCCAGCAGGACGCGCTGCGCCTGGGTGACCCCTGCCTGCTGGAACGATATACGTTCGCCTTCGGCTACATCTCGTTTGCCATCGGCATTGGCGTGGTGATGATCACGGTGGCTTCGGGCATGATGTATTTTGTAGAAAATCGCGACCTGATCAGGAAGCACATAAAGTAGAGGAGTTGATTTGATGCGCCTGCAAAAACGTTTCTTGGGTATGGTGTGCGCGTTGGGTGGTATGGGGGCCTGCGCGGCCCGCGCCGCGGAAGACGCGCAGGAAATGAGCATGTCCCTGACCCAGATCATACAGACCGGCGGTTGGCTGATGTATGTCCTGGGCGCCATGTCCGTCGTGGGCGTGGCCATGATCGTCTATTTCGTTGTCGTGCTTCGCCGGGAACAGGTCGTCCCGCGGGAATTCATCAAGGACCTGCACCAGATGCTCAAATACGGTCGCCTGGCGGAAGCGGAACGAGCCTGCGAAAAGAACCGCTCGGCGGTGGCGGCTATCGCGACCTCGGCAATCCAGTATGTGTCGCGCAGTGAGGAGATGGACCCGATGCTGCTCAAGGAGATCATGGAGGGCGAAGGCAGCCGGCAGGCCACCATGATCCAGAACCAAATCCAGTACCTGTTGGACCTGGCGGTCATTTCCCCGATGGTCGGACTGCTCGGCACCGTCATGGGCATGCTGCAGGCCTTCAACGCGGTGGCCCTGGATATCGCCAAGGCCAAACCCATGGTGCTGGCTTCCGGCGTCTCGCAGGCCCTCATCACCACCGCCGCGGGATTGTTCGTGGGTATCCCGGCCATGATGTTTTACGCCTATTTCCGCGGACGCAGCTCCAAGCTGGTCTCCTCCCTTGAAGCGGTTTCCGCCGACCTGCTAACGCAGCTTGTCCATGAAGAGGAAGCCCGCAAAAAAGAACAGCGCGCGGAAGAAAAAGCGTAGACAAGGCCCCAGGGAAGTGAAGCGATGAACTTTCGTAAAAACGACAAAACAGAAAATGTGGGATTCCAGATCGCGCCCATGATTGACGTGGTCTTTCTGCTGTTGTGCTTTTTTGTCACCGCCCAGATTTTCTCGCAGTGGGAAACCGAAATCGACATCACGCTGCCGACAGCGCAAACCGGCGAAGCGCCGCAACGCCTGCCGGGGGAAATCATCGTCAACATCCTCGAAGACGGCGTGGCCGTGGTCAACGGGCAGACGCTCGATGCCACGCGCCTCAGCGCCATGCTCGCGCGCCTGTCGGAGCTGTTTCCGGGCCAGCCCGTGATTCTGCGCGCCGACCGCAAGACCGACTATGAGCACGTCATCCGCGTACTCGATACTTGCCGGCAATCCGATATCTGGAACATCTCTTTCGCAACGATTGAACCGGAGAACTAGCCGCATGGATCGCCGTCGCATAGGACTGCTGGTTGTATGCCTCCTCCTCCCCCTGTCGGTCAGCGCCATGAGCCTTCAGGAACGGATGCAGTTCGCCGATGGGCTCTACACCCGGGGCATGTACGACATGGCCGCGCGGGAATACGAAGGGATTGCGCGCGAATATCCCGACACCCCCCGCATGGATGTCATCCTCTTCCGCATGGGGGAGTGTTGGCGCCAGACCGGTGACACGACCGCGTCCGAATCCTGCTACGCGCGGGTGGTCTCACAATTCCCGGAAAGTGAATTCCGCTTCAAGGCGCTGTTGCGGCGCGCCGAGATCGCGCGCACGGGCGGACGCCTGCCCGAGGCCTCCGCCATCCTCAAAGGCCTGATGCGCCAGGAAGTGCCCGACACCCTCAAACCCGCCGTATCCTACGAGCTGGGATGTGTCTACGCCGAAATGGATATGCCCGACCGGGCCGCGGAAACGTTCCGGGAATTGCTGCGCGACTATCCGGAATCCTCCTATGTCGGCTTTGCCGCGATGGAGCTGGCCGGACTGCTCAAGGACCAGCCGGACAGCGAAACGGAGATACGCGCCCTTTATAAAACCGCGGCCGAACAATCCGCCTCCGAACGGATGAGCGCCGAGGCCTGGCTGCGGCTGGCCGATGCCGCCTTTCAAGACAAGGACTATGACGAGGCCGCCCGCGCCTATGAAGAGATCATCACCAAACACCCCGGCATGCTGGATGACCCGCGCGTCCAGCTCCAGGTGGCCTGGACCTATTACCACGCCAAACGCTACGCGGACGCGCTCCATATGGTCGCCTACTCGACAAAAAAAGAAACCGCCCGCGCCGAGGAACTTTACCTGATGGCCAACGCCCAGCGGCAGTTGATGAAGACCGCGGAAGCGCTCGAAACCTACGACCTGCTGCTGACGCGCTTTCCGGATTCGCCGCTGGCTGAATCCGCCGTCTACGAAAAGGCCCTGCTGGCCTATAACAGCGGCGACCACCGCTACGTGGTCGAGCACGCCGACGCGTTGCTGGCCACACGCGAGGAGGCCGCCGACATCCACTGGTTGCTGGCCGAATCCTATGCCGCCATGAACCAGCCCGACAAGGCCACACAACACTACCGGCTCCTGATCACGGACGCCAGGGACCCCGCCTACGCGCCCCGCGCCCTCTACCGGCTGGCCCGCCTGCTCCGTGAACGCGACGCCTGTGCCCAGGCCGTGCCCCTGTATGAACAGCTTGTGGATGAATTTCCCGAAGACGATCTCGCCCCCCAGGCGCTGGTCGAGGCCGCCTGGTGCCTGACACAGGCCGGCGAGGAAGCCAAGGCGGTTCGGCAGTGGAGCCGCCTTATTGAACGCTATCCCGACGCCATGCACGTCGAAGAAGCCCTCTATCAAAAGGCCATGCTCGAAGTGCGCCTGGAGCGTAACGCCAACGCCATCCAAACGTTTGAAGAACTGGTTACCCGCTACCCGCGGTCCGCCAAACGCGTCGACGCCTTATTCTGGACGGGCGTGCTGTACGAAAACGACAACCAGCTCAAGGACGCGCGCGAGGCCTTTGAAGCCGCCCTGAAAGCCGACCCGGCTTCCAAAGAGGCCTGGCGCATCAGGTATCACCTCGTCAGCCTTCTCCAGCGCCAGGAAGAAGACGCGGGCGCGGCGGAAATCGCGCAGGAACTGCTTGACGACGTATCCGACGAAAATGAACTGCCGCGCCCCCTGCTGGACTGGCTGATCCGCTATCGCCTGGACAGCGGGGAATACGCCCTCGCGGAAGCCGCCGCGCGCGTGCTGCTCGCGGAGCTGCCCGACGCCGCCTGGCGGCAGAAGGGATACTACCTGCTGGGGGTCGCCCTGGCCGGCCAGGATAAATCCGTCTCCGCCATGGACGCCTTCAGGGAATCCATGCAACAGGATGTGCGCACCCCCGAGGGGACCCGGGCCGCCCTGGAACTGGGCCTCGTCGCGCTGGCCGCCCAGGACTTTAGCGAAGCCGACAAGGCCTTTCAAAAAGCCGCGAAATGGGCCTCCGCGCCCGACATGATGCTTGTTCGCGCCCGCGCCTACCACGGACTTGGGATGACCGAACTCGGCCAGAAGAACTACGATGCCGCCGCACGGTATTTCATGAGCGTGGGCGTCCTTTACGACCACCCCGACCTCGTGCCCGAATGCCTCTACCGGGCCGCGGAGGCCTTCAAAAAAGCGGGTCAGCCCGACCAGTACAAAAAAGTCGTCGACGAGCTCCGTCAACGATACCCCGACAGCCCCTGGACGGAAAAAGTCATTTAGCTGCAGACTCAGAACTCCGTTTCGACGGCTTGTGAGCGCGAAAAATTCCCTCGGGGGATGAGGCTCGTTGTTCAGGCTTTAGCCTGCCGTTTGTCGTTCAGTCTTCAGCCTGCCGTTTGTTGTTCAGGCTTCAGCCTGCCGCGCACGGCGAGCCGCGCATGTTTTGCACCGAAAATACCGGAAAAACAGACGATTTTCAGTAAAAAAAGCCGAAATCGGCCATTTTTTCGCTGAAAAACCGTAACAATGGCCGTTCTTGGCCGTTTTTTGCGCTCACGCGCGCGCGGACTCGGCATGTGGCTCGCCGTGCGCGGCAGGCTAAAGCCTGAACAACAAACGGCCAGGCTGACGCCTGGACAACACTCCGTTTCGACGGCTTGTGAGCGCGAAAAATACCCTCGGGGGATGAGGCTCGTTGTTCAGGCTTTAGCCTGCCGCTTGTTGTTCAGGCTTCAGCCTGCCGCGCACGGCGAGCAGCGCATGTTTTGCACCGAAAATGCCGGAAAAACAGACGATTTCAGTAAAAAAAGCCGAAAATCGACCATTTTTTCGCTGAAAAACCGTAAAAATGGCCA
>RZZM01000022.1 GCA_009929845.1 Spartobacteria bacterium | reverse complement strand
CTCTACAGCCGTCTGTGTCTCTACATGTTTGACAGACAATTTACACGATAAACTCCTTTCAGTTTATTAGCTTTACTCAACTTCTTGGCGCACCAGGATGAACAGGATGAACAGGATAAAGAAGATTTCGCGTTGCTCACTCACGTCCTCGTGGTCTATTGCATGAATCAAGTATTTCATCACATGCACCTAACGTCAAACATCACGGTTCGGAGCAAAGCGGCGATACCGTGAATGATCACTTGCATCTCTATGCGTAGCTTTACGAATTTTGATCATATCATTCTGCCGAATGTCGCCAACTCTTCTGGATAGGCCCGTCTGTCTGGAGGTCCGCCACAAGGAGGTAGAAAAGCTTCTGAACGTCAGACGGCAGCTTCCGAAGACCAAGATCGACCTTCCGCTTGATTTTGATTCGGACCTCATATTACATCATGGTGATAATATAACCTCATGGCGGCCTGCGTGCAAGTCATATCCGAAAAAGGGAACGTCAAGAGTAACCATAAAGGTTATTCGCCATAGTGAGTTCTTGCCCTGTGAACGAAAATAATTCTTTTTGGCTCATCGATGGAATAAACAATTCGATCCTTGTAAGTAAGACGTATAGAAAAAAAACCATCAAGATCACCGACAAGAGGTTTTCCGGATCTCGGTTCAATTGCGATCTTGTTGAGCAGTATATCAGACAATTTCTTTTTTAAATTCGGCGTCAGTTTTCTTACATCTTTCGCCGCCTCTTTTGTGAACCGGATCTCATACGGGTTCACCCTATGTCTCCAAGAACTTCATCAAAGGACATTGTCTGGTCTTTATTCATCTGAGATATGGACTTCTTCATGCTTTCACGGAATCCAGGTATAGAGAGGAGTTCCAACGTTTCAACAAGACTGTCATAATCTTTCTCAGATAGTAATACAGCGTCACCAGATCTATGGTGAATGTGATAGACCTCATGTTTGTTGGTCACATTCTTGACCAAGTCAAAAAGATCTTTTCTGGCTGCTGTTGCTGTTAGAGTCGTCATCAGTTTTCTCCTGTTACAAATTTCATATATGTACCATTATACGTACGCAAATGACCGCTTGATGTCAATCTTGCATGTATTTAAAAGATGACCTGGAGCAGCAAGCCGCAACCAATTTTTTAACGCAGAGCCATACTGCTGCTGATATCAAACCGCAAAGGACACGAAGAGCGCAAAGAACCCTCGGTGCACCGGGCTCTACAGAGTAGCCGCCCTCCAGGTTGACATCAAAAACAAGTAATCCTGGAGGGCGAGATTCCTATCGAGCCGGCCTGTACCCGTGCCTCGTCTATCACCAAAGAACCCGCGGTGCCCCCGGGCTCTACGGAGTAGCCGCCTTCCAGGTTTACATCAAAAACAAGTAATCCTGGAGGGCGAGATTCCTATCGAGCCGGCCTGTACCCGTGCCCCGTCTATCCCAAAGAACCCGCGGTGCACCGGGCTCTACGGAGTAGCCGCCCTCCAGGTTTACATCAAAAACAAGTAATCCTGGAGGGTGAGATTCCCATCGAGCCGGCTTGTACCCGTGCCCCCTCTACCCCAAAGAACCCGCGGTGGGTTACGTGTGTAAGAATAAGTATAGGAGCCATGTGGTGCGACATTTGACAGTGATGTGAGCATTCACCGTGCAGGTACGAACAGCCCCTATCCCGTAGGGATAACCGATAATAGGCAGGCCTTTCAAAGCCTGTATCTCATGGCCCCCCCAATCGTTTAAATCATGTAGTGATGACCGATCAGGGGCCAAGTCATGCGGTCGCTACGCGACGCCATATGCTGATGCGGTATATGTCACCCGTGGGCTAAAGCGCCACGGCTATTATCGTTCTGTCGCTACGCGACGTGGATTTAATTGCAGCGACTGGATGAGCCAAGCCGTTTTCAGATTCAACAGAACGCGTCTTGATTAACCCGGACATTGAGGACCTGCCTACATATATTACGGCATACCAAGCCATGTCCCGGCCCATCCCTGTTTTTAATCGCACTCTTCCCATTGCCCATCCTTTGCGGAGCAGCCTCACCTTGGTGTCACGTTAACTTCCACGAGGCAAGGTGTTCTGACCTTGCTTTTTTTTTGTCCTGATCCCTACGCGTGAGATTGAGCCTTGTCAAATTTGCAAAAATTTGCCCGTGCGGCAACTATGCCCAGCAAAAAATGCTGTATTATGCGATCCGAATTGTTCATAACTGCTTGCCATTGAGGAGATAGAAATGTTTTACTTGCATGTGAAAAGCGGACCGGCGCCAAGACTGGTACGTTACATGCTGTTTATAACTGGTTGTTACAGGCAGGATTAGGTGTTTTTATTTGAGTTTGTGGAGTGTGTATGTGTGGTAATGCGAAATGTGCGGCCCTGGTGGAAGGGGCCTTGAATCATCAGACCTTTTCGACCATCCCTGTGATTTTTTCACAGCTCATGCAGATCAGCAGCGATCCGAATGCCGGGATTGGGGATTTGGCCGGGGTTTGTGAGCGGGATTTGGCGACCAGCTCGCGGCTTTTGCGCATGGCCAACTCGGTGTACTTCGGGCGAAACGTTGATCAGCCGCGCGTGAGCAACATCACCGACGCCATTGTCCGGCTCGGGTTTCGCCGGGCGCAGGAGATTATCATGTCGGCCAGCGTGGCCCTCGTTATGCGGGTGCAGCATTCCATCGTGGACTACTCGGCCATAGGCCTGTGGCAACACAGCATAGCGGTCGCGATTGCCAACCGGCTGCTTTACAGGAATATATTCGGGGAGCACGAATCGCAAGACGCCTATCTCGGGGGGTTACTGCATGATGTGGGCCTGGCTATCGAACACCAATTCATGATGCAGGCCGGCTTCGGACGCGCGGTCGAACAGCGCTATATCAGCAGCGGGCTGCTCCTCGATACCGAAACAGACAACCTGGGGTTTACTCATGAAGAACTGGGACGCATGCTGGGGGAAAAGTGGAATTTTCCCGCCTATCTGACGGAACTGATCGCGGCGCATCACGATACCCAGATTGCCCCGGACCATCCCTGGGCGCCCCTGATCCGTATCAACCAGGTCTCGGAATGGCTCTGCTTTTCGCTGGGCCTCGGCTACAGTGATTTTTCGAAGGCCCACGCCGATGAACTGGCCCACAGCAGGCAGTTCCTGGATATTACCGACGCCGACATCCAGCAGACCGCGGGTTTGCTGCACAAGGAAATGGAAGCCCTGACCCGCACGGGATGGTTCGAGCTTCATCACAAATATGCGGCATAGAACGGCCCCATGCATCGCCCAATCCCTATAAAAACTTCACAACCAGTTTTCCACCTGCAAATCAGGGATACGCTTAAAGTGTCTTTCATTGCCTGTAACCAGGACCAGATCATGTCCCAAAGCAATAGACGCAATCTGAATATCTGTAAATGACAGGGGTTGCCCCTGTTTTTCCAACCAGGCCCTGATTTGACCGGCAATAAACGCCGCTTTGCCATCAAAATCAACAATATTCACCTGCGGCAACAACACGTCTGTCAGGTTACTCAAATGATAAGCACAACGAGTACTTTTATGTGCCCCGTAAACAATCTCAGAAATAGTTATTGTACTAATAAATTGATCATCAGTAGAAATAACTTCTAAACGTTTCAATAACGCTGCAGAAGGCCGGGGCTTTAAGATGTTTGTTATTGTATCTGTATCAAAGAGATACATTGCGGCCCTCCCCCCCCTGCTTACGAGCACTCAGGACATCTTCAGTAATTTCATCAAAACCGCGCCATTTTCCGACTAAAGAGACTAAGCCATGCCGTTTATCAAACTGCTCTAATTGGCTATAATCTTCCAAACTAACTAAAGCTGCAACAGGTCGATTACGGCGTTTTACAATTATGCGGCAACCCGCATGCGCACTCTGCGCAATATAATCCGCAAAGTGGCGCTTCATCTCCGCTACGGGTACTTCCAGCGTTTTCATAGCTTTTCTCCACAATCATATCAAAAGGTCATTATTTACATAATGTACCTTTCACAGCAGGAAATGTCAAATTTCAACTTCCGTGGTAGAAAATGATGTGGACAACGCTACGGCGCAACGGAGCCGACCACGGTATAGAGCGGGACCCGGCCATCCTTAAACGGTTGCTGATGATAGGTGATGGTGGTGTGGGGATATCCCAGGACGCCCAGGAAACGGCTGACCTGCTCGGGCGAAAGATACCACCACGAGTCATTCATCTGAGGTTGCGCGGGATCGGGGATAAAGGTCATGGGCAGTTTGTTGTTCGGATCGCCCCAGCCGGGCATGACGTCCGTAACAATGATGGTGTCCCGGGCCAGGGCCGCGGCGCGCTGCAATGCAAGGAACGGGTCGCGCAGATGAAGCAGGATACAGCCGAAGGTCGCGATGTCCACCGGTCCGATAGCCTCGGGAATGGTATAGGCCGTGCCATAGCAGACCTTCGCGCGTGAGTTCATCAGGCGATGGGTCAGCCACCAGGCGTTATTCAATTGCCGGATGCGCTGTTTGCGCTCGCGGCGCAGGTCCTCGGCAATCCCCCCGCCAAAGGGCACGATATCCCAGTCGTATTCATCAGAAAGGTCATAGGCCACCATCTCGGCGCCACGCGCTTCCATGGCGAAACAAAGAAATCCGTTTGCGGTGCCGACTTCCAGCACGCGCCGACCATCCAGGGGCACATGCCCGAGATACTCATCCACGCCCGCGCGCAGATCCCACTCCCCTTCGATCACCCCGTGTCCGGGCAGGTCAATGGTGTGGTAGAAATAACATTCCTCAAGGTTTTCTATCCGCCGCGGTGGCGCGTAAATAGCGGCGTCACTTACTGTCTTTCTTTTCCGTGTACCCAACCTGCGCCACATAAGACCATCTCCAAATTCTACAATCAACCGCGAATGACCGCCAATACCTCATCGCGCTTGGCTTCCATCATTTCACGGGTTTTCGCCTCCAGGTTCAGACGGATAAGCGGCTCGGTATTGGAAGGGCGCACATTAAACCACCAGTCGGAAAACTCGAATGAAAGCCCATCCAGTTCAATGACTTTTCCGTGCCCGTACTTTTCCCTGAGCGTGGCGAATACCTGTTCGGGCGCCTCCACCGTCGAGTTGATTTCGCCGCTGGCCACATACCGCTGAATAGGGGCAATCAGCGCGGAGAGCGGTTTGTCGGACTGGCTGACCAGGTTGGCGACATACAGGGCCGCCAGGGATGAGCTTTCGGTAAAGTAGTTTTCCTTGAAGTAGTAGTGCCCGGAAAGTTCGCCGGCGAATTCAGCGTTTTCATCGCGCATCTGTTGCTTGATGAAGGCGTGCCCCACGCGGGAAAGCAACGGGGTGCCGCCATTTTCACTGATCACTTCCCCTACCGACCAACTGCTGCGCAGGTCATAGAAAATGGGACCTTTCCTGCGCTTCAGCACCATCTCCGCGATCAGCGCGGTAATCATGTCCATCGGAATGATGTCGCCCTTCTCATCGACAAATCCGGCGCGATCGGCATCCCCATCAAAGGCAATGCCGAAGTCATAGTCGCCGGAACGAACCATTTCCTGCAGCGGTTCGAGCGTATCCAGCTTGAGCGGATTGGCTTCGTGATTCGGGAAACTTCCGTCGAGTGTATCAAACAACGGATCGATCTCCAGCAATCCCTCCAGCACCTTTCCTTCGACGATACCCATGCCGTTGGCGTAGTCAATGGCCACTTTGACCGGGCGCTTCAGGTCGGCAAAAGAACGGATGTGCTCCACGTATTCAGGGACGATATCGTAGGCGCTGACCGTGCCGGGACGCTCCGGCATCGGCGCGAAATCCTCTTCGTTGACCATGCGTTCGACATCGAGGATACCCGTGGCGCCGCTGATGGGAATCGCCTGCTCCCGGCACATTTTGAAGCCGTTCCATTCGCCCGGATTATGCGAAGCGGTGATAATGATGCTGGCCTGCGCGCCAAGTTTGCCGTTGGCGTAATAGGACATCGGCGTACTGCAAAGGCCCAGGTCCACCACGTCCGCGCCCTGTTCGGTGAGTCCGCGCGCCAGCGCGTCGAACACATTCGCCGAGTGCGGACGCATGTCCCGTCCGACCACCACCTTTGAACACTTCAAAAAACTCACAAAGGCGCGCCCGATCTTATAGGCCACCTCGTCGGTAAGTGTGTCGCCATAAATCCCGCGTATGTCGTATGCCTTAAATATGCCTGCCATGTCACTGCTCCTGTCCGGTAATCTTTCTTCCACAAGATATTTGATTAATGTTTTCGAGAAGGGCAATCTACCAAAGTCCATACGTTGTGCAAGAGCGTTTGGAAACTATTTCAAAATAAAGTGAATATGCGGGCAGAAGCCCGGTGTAAGCAGTGGAGTCAGCGTGGTGAAAGTGGCCGTAGGCATGAGTGGCGGACTGGATAGCAGCGTCGCCGTAATACTTTTAAAGCAAGCAGGATACGACGTCCTGGGGATCACCCTTGTGCTGTATGATGACGCCATAAAATGCGTCTCATGTGACGCCGCGCAACGCGCTCGGGACGTGGCGCGGTTTCTGGATGTCCCCCACCGGATCATTGACGCGCGAATGCTGTTCAGGGATTTGATTATCCGTCCGTTTGCCGAGGCCTATGCACAGGGGCGAACCCCTTCGCCATGCGTCTGCTGCAATGAACGGATCAAATTCGGTTTTTTTATGGACCGGGCGATGGAGCTGGGCTGCGACAAAGTGGCCACCGGACATTATGTCAATACATACTGCTTAAACGACACCTGGCATCTGGCGCGCGGCAAAGACCACCACAAGGACCAGTCGTATTTTCTGCACCGCCTCACCCGCGGCCAACTGGCCTCGTCCCTGTTCCCGTTGGGCCCGTTCACCCGCGACGAGGTCGCCGATGTGGCACGCCAACACAGACTGCCGGTGCCGTACGATTCCGCCGATTCCAGCCAGGATTTGTGCTTTGTTCATAACGGTGATTACATCCCGGTCGTAGAGTCCTTGTGTCCGAACCTTGTGCGGAACGGCGTCATTCGGGATATGGAAGGGAACGTACTCGGGGAACATAATGGGATTCACCGCTATACGGTCGGACAGCGCAAGGGCCTGGGAATTGCCCTGGGCGAACCGCGCTATGTGATGCGGGTGGATGCCGAAAAACATGAAATCATTGTCGGCGCCCGGGACGAGGGCATGAACCGTGCATGCATGGCGGAACACGTGCACTGGATCAATCCGCGGCACGCCCCGGATGAAACGCTCAGATGCGGTGTGCGTATACGCTACCGGCATCAGGCCGTGCCCGCCAGGGTGCGCATTCTGAATATTAACCAGGCCGAAATCCTGTTTGATGAACCGCAATTTGCCGTCACCCCCGGCCAGGCGGCCGTGTTCTATGATGAGGAAGAGGTGCTGGGTGGCGGATGGATTACCTCTACGCAATAGGAGCTGTGAACATCGATGACGAATAAAGCAATAATTCCGGAAGCATCTGATCTCGGACGTAAACTTGAGCAACTGACCGCGGCGCTCACGGCGCGCCCCTCGGCGCTGGTGGCGTACAGCGGGGGCGTGGACAGCTCCATGCTGGCCGCCATGGCCCACAAGGCGCTGGGCGAGCATATGCTGGCGGTCACCCTGGCCTTTCCCGCCGTACCGCGCATCGAGGTCTTCGAGGCCATCAAGACCGCCCAAAAAATCGGGATGCGCCACCGGGTGATCGACGCGCCCGAACTGTTCGAATGCATCGAGGATAACCGTCCGGACCGTTGCTACCGGTGCAAGAAGGCGATCTGCGCGCGCCTGCAAAAGGTAGCCGACGAGGAAGGCCTGGCCTGCATCATGGAGGGCTCCAACCATGATGAACTCAGCGAACATCGTCCCGGCGCCAAGGCCCTGAAAGAGGCGGGGGTACTCAGTCCGTTGGCGGATATCGGATTTACGAAAGACGAAATCCGGCAGCTATTACGTTTGTACGGCATCCCCAATGCCGGCAAACCGTCTTCGACCTGCCTGGCCACACGCTTCCCGTACGGGACCCGCATCACCGCCGAGGACCTGGCGCGCGTGGAACGCGCCGAAGCAGGGTTGAATGACGCGGGATTCGGACGGGTCCGCGTTCGGGCGCATGGCGCTATCGCCCGTATCGAAGTTCCGCCACAAGAAATCGCGCGTTTCAGTGACGCGGCACTGCGTGAGCGCATCGTGGCGCACATCAAGACATGTGGATTCAATTATGCCACCCTGGATTTGCAGGGGTATCGCACGGGAAGCATGGATGAACCTGATTCTGTTTGAGCCCGGTGAAATCGACGCCGACGGGCGCGCGGTACTGCGCGATGAGCGCGCGGAACATGTGCGCCAGGTCCTGAAGGCCGCGCCCGGTCAGCGACTGCGGATCGGCGTGCTGGATGGACCGCGCGGCTATGCCATTGTTGAATCTGTCACACCATCACATATTTCCGTGACAACCGAACTGGATTCCGCCCTCCCGCCGGTTCCCACCGTGGACCTGCTGCTGGCCGCGCCGCGCCCCAAAGTCCTCAAGCGGTTGTGGGCCCAGCTTGCCGCGCTTGGGGTACGACAGATTATGCTCACCAAGGCAAACAAGGTGGAGCGGAATTATTTCGACACCCATGTGATGAGAGAGGCGTTTTACCGTCCGCGCCTGATCGAGGGATTGCAACAGGCGGCGGACACCCGACTGCCATGCGTAAGCATCCACCGCCGCTTCAAGGTACTGATCGAGGATGAACTCGATGATCGGATCGGTGACGCCCTGCGCATCGTAGCGCACCCGCGCGGCGCAACCCCCGTGTATGAGCGCCTGCGCGAATCGACGGCGCAACACATCTGCCTGGCCGTCGGACCCGAGGGTGGATGGACCGACTATGAGCTGGACCTGCTGACGCAACACGGATTCCATACCATCACGATGGGCCACCGGATACTCCGAACCGACACCGCCTGTGTGGCCCTGCTGGCCCTGGTTCACGAGGCCTGTTCATGCGCGCATCCGGGGAATTATCACGGCACGGCATGATTTTATGTATTGCCGCGCGCGCGATGGGCGGGGATAGTATCGGGCTATGTTTATGAATACGCGGTCAATGAAAATAACGAGAGCTACTGGAGACGATGATGTTACTGGGCAATGCGGTAAAAAAGATTTTGGTAACGGGCGGCGCCGGATTTATCGGCAGTCATGTGGTCGACATGCTTATGGACGACGGCTATGAAGTGGTCGTATATGACAACCTGTCCAACGGGCGGCGCGAATTTATCGAACAGCATATCGGGACGCCGAATTTCATCTTTCATGAAGCCGACCTGATGGACGTAGACACCCTGCGCGCCGCCATGACAGGCTGCGATTTGGTCTGGCACCTGGCCGCCAATACCGATATCATTGGCGGCGCCGAGCAACCCCGACGAGACCTGCGTGACTGTGTGATGGGCACCTTCAACGTCCTGGAAGCCATGCGCGCCCTGGACATCAAGTCCATTATTTTTTCATCGACTGGTGCCGTGTACGGCGAACTGTGCCACGATGTGGCGACCTCTGAAGCCGCCGGCCCCCTGCTGCCGGTTTCGACCTACGCCGCGGGAAAAATCGGCAGTGAAGCCTTCATTTCCGCGTTCTGCGCGCTGTACGGACTGCGCGGATGGATGTTTCGTTTCGGCAATGTCATCGGCGCGCGCATGACCCATGGCGTGATCTTCGATTTTATCAACCGGCTCCGGGACAACCCCGCGGAACTGCTCATCCGCGGCGACGGACGACAGGAAAAGAATTACTTCCTGGTGGAAGAGTGCATTGACGGCATGGCCTATGCCTTCCGGAATATTCCCCGCGACGAGGAAACGCCCTGCGATATCCTGAATCTGGGCACCGATTCGATCACCCCGGTCACAAAAATCGCGGCTATCGTCTGCGAGGAAATGAACCTGCCGAATACAAAGATTGTGATTGAGGGGACCAAACGCGCGTGGCTGGGCGATCAACCCCGGGTGCATATTACCGTCGACAGAATTCGCCAACTGGGCTGGCAGGCCAAGCGGCATTCCGATGAGGCCGTGCGCACGGCTGTGCGGCGGATGCTTGGAAAAGCATAGTTCAAAACACCGCGTTTATTTGACCTGGACCCAGAACGTTCTACCCTTTGCCCAGCTCCGGCTTTTCACTTTCTTTGACTCATGGGTAAAAAAAGCAGTTTAAGGATCCATAGATTTCAGGGTGTATCCAACCTCAAATCCCCTACTATCTTGAATACATTTCCATCGCGCACCACATCGAGTTCGCGATCGGGAAAGGCCCGGGGCAATTCGTTGCGCAATAAGCGGACCACCTCTTCTTCAAGCTGGTTCTGCACATGGCGGGGCACATGACTGAGCGTCACCATGCGTGCCTCGACAATGTAACCGCGTCCGTGCCGGGAGCCATATCCGGGCGAAAAGGCCGCTCCGATATTAAACAGTCCATCCTGCTCCTTATTGGATGTGGCGCCCCGCTCCGGCCGAGACGGATGCAACGGGTACGCGCCCCCGTAACTGGATTCCAAATGATCATCAATGCGATCAAAAACCTTCTTAAGTTTTTCTTCCCACTTGGTCACTTTGGGATCTCGATAACTCATTGTGCTCGCTTTCGTCTTCTATAGGCCCTATGAATACTTCTATTAACCATATGGAACACGATAGCACTGTGATACGGAAAATGCTAAAAAAATTTTTACTTCGGCTGCTGATGGCAATAACCGGTCCGATCCTTTTCTTACTCCTGCTGGAAGGAGGCCTCCGTCTCGCCGGATACGGGCATCCGACGTCCTTTCTCTTGTCCAGGGTCATGGAGGGCAAAAACGTTTATATCGACAACCAGTTTTTTGGGTATCGTTTCTTCCCGAAAGACCTCTCCCGCACTCCTGCGCCGATCCGCGCGGCGGCGGAGGCGGGGTCCAACTGCACGCGGATCGTCCTTCTGGGCGAATCCGCGGCCATGGGTGAACCGACCCCGGAGATCGGGTTGGCCCCGGTGCTGACCACACTGCTGACCTCCGCCTGTCCCAGCGCGGAATTTGAAGTCATCAACGCGGCCATGACCGCGGTCAATTCACATGTGCTCCGCGAGATCGCCACATCGGTCACCGTCCTCAAGCCGGATATATGCGTTCTCTATATGGGCAACAACGAGGTGGTGGGTCCCTACGGTCCGGGCACGGTATTCGATGCCTTCTCCGCCTGGCCCTCCTTCAACCGATTGCGGGTGATGCTGGGACGGTTCCGGTTCAGTCAGTTGATCCGTCAACTGGTCCGTCACATCCGTTCCGGGTCCGCGGACTGGGCACAATGGCAGGGCATGGAAATGTTCATGACCAATACCGTGGCGGCCTCGGATCCGCGTATGAGCGCCGTCTATACCCAGTTTGCCGACAACCTGAAGGCTATCGCGCATACCCTGTCCGCATCCGGAGCGCGGGTCGTACTGTGTACCGTGGCCGCCAATCTATACGATCAGGAACCTTTCGCGCCTCCTGTCACGGATGCATCGGGTTTTGCGGCGGCGCGGGAGGCCGCGCGGCGCGGCGAAGGCCCTTACGCCCTCTTTTCATCCATCCGGGATGAAGACCAACTGCGTTTCCGCGCCGACTCGACCATGAATGCCATCCTTCGCGACTGCGCGCGCGACAGCCCGCACGCGCTCACCCTTTTTGACGCCGAAGCCGTGGCATCGGCCAACGCGGCGCATGGCATTCCGGGCGACGACCTTTTCTGGGATCATGTACACCTCCATCCCTTCGGCACGTATGTACTGGCATCCAATCTGGTGGCGCGCCTGGCGGATGCCGGGATGACGCCCTGCGATTCATTGTCGGCCATCCCCTCCTATACGCAATGCATGCGACAGCTTTCGTGGAGCGCATGGAGTGAGGCCGAGGGCGCGCAAACCATTGCCCGACGCCTCCAGCAGCCCCCGTTTCCCGACACCCCGCGCAACAGGACCCGTGTGGCCCGGCTGTTGGACGGGCAGGCGGCCTTGCGAGCGGAAGGACGCCGACAACTCATCAGCCATCTGCAAACACATCCGAAGCAACCCGGCCATATCGAAAGTCAACATGCGGCCATGGAAAACACAGAGATGGGCCGCATCTACGTGGATATCGACGCCTACGACGACGCCGTGCAGTCGCTGACCCCCGCCGTCGGGTACTGGCCCCACCGCTATGACCTGCGCGGCTATCTCTCCCTGGCGCTGGCCTTCCAGACCAACACCACTGAAGCTATCCGCGTTTTGCGCGCCATCCCGGCCTTCGATGAGGACATGGCCATAAAACAGCTACTGGGGAATGCCCGTGTACTGCGCAAGCACCACGCCGCCTACAGCGCCCTCTTTCTCCTGCAAGATGCGCTTGAGATGGCGCCCGAGCATCCTGCGCTTCAATACGAGATGACCCTTTGCTACGCGGCAAACGGAAATGTGGAAAAAGCCAATGCCCTGTTCCGTCGACTGGCCGCCACACCCGGTCCGTACCAATGGGACGCCAAATTAGAATGGGCGCTCTTTCTGACAAAGCAGGATCGCTGGCCGGAGGCGCAAAAACGCTTTCTGGAACTGATGACTGAGCATCCCGAACCGGCCACGGCGCGCCTGCACTATGCCGTCGCCCTGCGATACGCCGGACACACCAGCGACGCGCGCGCGGAACTTGAAAGTCTTTGCAGGAGACATCCCGACTTCACCGAAGCCCGGCGTCAACTGGAGAAGCTGAACACCCGCTCATGGCATGAGGACACGTCATTTGACCTGGTTAAATGAGATGTGATCAAACAAAGCGCGCGTCAGTATCCGGTTATCGTGACTGAGCACCGCCATGCCCACATAACAGGTGCCGTTAAACACCGCCGGCAAGGTCAACCTTCGTGTCGCCCATTCATCCGCTGTCGTAAAAAACCCAAGGGCAAACAGGTTGCCTTTGCGCATCATACGCAGGCGCGCGGGGAACAGGCTGACCCCGACTTCCTCCTGTTCGGCCAGCCCCCCTTTTTCGTTACGCTGGACGACCAGCACATTGCCCCCGGGGAACACATTGATCATGACAAACGGATCATCATGCGCCAGCCCGGCGCGGAGCATGATCGCGGCCTTCGCGTATTGATGTGTCTCGTCCAGTTCTGCCACGGCCGCCCCAAAACTGAAATTGCCCCGCACCTCTTTATAGACAAAACGGAACTGATCCGACGCTTCATAGATATCCTCGCCCCCGCCATAGATTTCCATGCATTCATCGGTAATCATGCGCTGTCCGCCCGGCAAGGCATTATGGATATCCACCGCCGTCCATCCGGGCATATCGTCCACCGCGGGCGGCTCCATGTAGGGCGCCGGGTAATCCAGAATAGTCACCGGCGGCGGCGACTTGGCGTTCAGCGCCGCGCCCAGGTTGCCGTGTACCGCATACTCCATGGAACCCAGCCATCGGAAGAAGGACTCAATCTCCTGCAGGGAGGACTCGCGTATTGATATGTCGGGCCGGTTTTCCTGATTCTTCACCATGCACCAGGTATCCTCCTCCATGCCGCCCGCTTTCTTGATCAGCTTATAGGACCACATGGTGGCGGCCCACCCGTAATTCCGGTAGATATCATAATAGACCCGCATCAGGGCCGCGCCCCCGATGAACTGGAATACCACGTTGAACTCCCCCACCAGAAACGGCACATTCAACTGCTCGAGCTGATGCGCGGTGATGGGTATCTCCCGTGAAATAAACCGTCCATGCGCCTCCCGGGAGGGTTCCTCCCCAAACAGTCCGGGATAGAAGTGCTGTGTAAAGGCGACATTTTCCCAGCCATGCTCCGAAGGCGCGCCATAGAATGAGAACCCGTCCATGGTCGCGGGGATAAAGACGATATGCTCCGTGTCCACCGATCGGACTTCCCGGTAGATCAGGTCAATGATCTTTACAAGCGGCTCATGGTGGTCCCTGGTCTGCATATCCCCGAAAGGTTCATTAATCAGGTCATAGCCGGCGACGACCGGTGAATCCTTGAAATGCGTGGCGATATGTTTCCACAGCGACGCCGTCCGCGCCCAATATTTTTCATCGTGGTACAACCGATTCTGGCCTTTATGGCCGGTGGTATGATCAATGCTCTGGCCGCCGGGCACGCCATGCATATCCAGGATGACGTACATCCCGCGTTTTCCGGCCTTTTCAACGGCAAGGTCCAACCACTTAAAAGCTTCAGGCTTCACCTCCCCCGGGCGTTCGGGGTCCTCCAGCAGCGTATAGTTGAACGGCAGGCGCACTACATTGAAACGAAACGACCGGATGAGGTCAAAATCACGATCGGTAATCCAGTTTTCCCGATAAAGCGCCATCAACCGGTCTTTTTCCTCCGGTCCGAAGCGCTCCTCAAGAATGGCTTCAAACTCATGCTGGTCCTGGAGTTCTTCCATGTCCAGCATCCACATTTCCAACAACAGCCAGTTGCCCAGGTTGCATCCCTGGAGGAATTGCTGCTCCCCCTGCGCATCTACAATTTTAATGCCGTCGGCGCGGAGTATGCTTTTTGTCCTGGGCTGGCGGGGCGTCGGGCGCAGACGCGGCGTGCGGGAAACTTGCGGGGTCGGGGTCGGCGTATACACCACATCCGCGTTCGGATCAGGCGCGGGGGCGTCCTCCATGGTCTGCACCTGGCATCCACACCAGCATCCGATACACCACAGGACCAACATAATGTTCTTAACGCAAACCTTGTTCATCAGAAAAAGACGTCCTTACTTTTCGTACCTTCAACCTTGCGCTCACCGGCAATCAGGATAAATCACTCACAAGGCTTCACACTAGCGCACCCCCCCGCATGAGGGCAAGCGTACATTCACCGACGAATTTACTTCTTTGCGGGCCATGTTTTGCTATATGTTCTGGCGATATGAGAGATTTTCACCAGAAGATAAAAACACGGGATGCCATGCGGCAGGAATGTCGACAGTTGCGCGAACAGGGCGTATGTGTCGCGTTTACGAATGGATGTTTTGATATCCTGCACATCGGCCACATCTCCTATCTGGCCTGGGCGCGCGCCCAGGGGGACGCGTTGGTTGTCGGACTGAATTCCGATGCCTCCGTGAAACGCAACAAAAGCGACAAGCGGCCCATTGTTCCGGAAGCCGACCGCGCCGCGGTGCTCGCGGCCCTTGAAATGGTGGACTATGTGGTGCTTTTTGATGAAGATGAACCCGCGGACCTGATTGCGGCGCTGTTGCCGGATGTCCTGGTCAAGGGCGAGGATTGGGCGCATTATGTAAGCGGGCGCGAAGTGGTCGAGGCCAATGGCGGGCGCGTGGCGCTGGCCCCACTGGTGGAAGACCGCTCAACCACACATGTAATTGAACGTATCCTGAACGTGTACGGAAAAGGCGAATAACATGAAAGACGTCATTATTGTCACAGGCGGAGCGGGCTTTATCGGGTCCAACCTGGTGCGCGCGCTCAATGAACGGGGAGAAGACAACATCATCATCGTCGACCACCTGGGATGCGGTGAAAAATGGCGCAACCTCCAGGGGTTGCGCTTTGAAAACTATATCGCCAAGGAGGAATTCCGGGCGGCCCTTTGGGATGACCGGGACTGGACCGTGAAAACGGTCTTTCACCTGGGCGCGTGCAGCGCAACCACCGAGCTGGATGCGGACTACCTGGCCGACAACAATTACCACTACACGCGCGAACTGTGCGAATGGTGCCTGCGGCACGACACACGCTTCATCTACGCGTCCAGCGCGGCGACCTACGGCGACGGCGCCAAAGGCTATTCCGACGAGGACCGCGTCACCCCCACCCTCGCCCCGCTGAATATGTACGGCTATTCCAAGCACATGTTCGACCTCTGGGCGTTGCGCTACCACGTACTCGACCATGTGGCGGGCATCAAGTACTTCAATGTGTATGGCCCGGGCGAAGCTCACAAGGAGGATATGCGCTCGGTTGTCCACAAGGCCTACGGGCAGATACGGGACACCGGCCAGGTGCGCCTCTTCAAGTCGTGCAAACCCGAATACGGCGACGGTGAACAGGTCCGCGATTTCCTGTATGTGAAAGACGCCGTCGACCTGACCCTGTTTTTTCATGACCATCCAGAGGTCTCCGGACTGTTCAACTGTGGCGCCGGGCAGGCCCGTTCCTGGAACGACCTGGTTAAAGCCGTGTTTGCCGCCATGGAGCGTGAACCCGCCATAGACTATATTGATATGCCGGCCCACCTGCGGGACAAATACCAGTATTTTACACAAGCGGATATGCAGAAGGTCCATGCCGCCGGTTACACGCAGCCCTTTGCCACGCTGGAGGACGGCATCCGTGATTATGTGCAAAACTATCTTGTGCCTGAAGCGGTTCTGTAGGGAGCAAAGGCATGGACGAAAACTTACACGACACCATCTATAAGCGAATATTCGACGCTATGTGTCAACGTATCAAGACGCAGCGCGAGACCGACCCGGCCTTCACCATCAAGGAATTGCAAGGGCGGCTTAACAGCATGTATATCTATGACGGGAACGACCATACCGGGCGAGGACTGCCCAAGGACATTGAAATATCGGCGACCATTGCCGCCATGGAGCATATGCTGTTTGAATGGCGGTCATCGTTGAAAGACCAGGACAGATGAAGCGTTATGAGGGCGTGGGTATGAACAGGTGGCGGTATACAATCATGGTATGGGTCGGCATGATGCTGGGGCTTTTGAATGCGCACGCAGAACCGCTCAAGATCGCCACGCGAAACATGCCGCCCTTTTCCTTCAGGAACAATGCGGGAACATGGACCGGGCTCTCCATCGAATTATGGGAGTACATCGCCAAGGAAATGGATTGGGACTATGTATATGAAGAGACCACGCTGACCAATCTGCTGCAAGGGGTGGCCGACGGCGCCTACGACCTCGGGGTGGCGGGCATCACGATCACCTCTGATCGCGAACGATTCATCGATTTCAGCCAACCCTACCTGGCCTCCTACCTGGGGGTGGCCTATACCAGGGGGCGCAACCCATGGCTGACGGTACTGGAACATTTTTTCACACTTTCTTTTTTTAAAATCCTGCTGGGTATGGCCGGCGTACTCTTGCTGGCGGCCCTGGGCGTCTGGTTTTTTGAGCGCAACAAGAATCCTCAATTTTCGAATTTGCCGCATAAAGGATTGGGCGCCGCTTTCTGGTGGGCGGCGGTTACAATGACCACCGTCGGCTACGGGGACAAGGCCCCCAAGACGGCGGGTGGACGCCTTGTCGGCCTGTTATGGATGCTCGTCAGCCTGATTTTGCTTACCGCCTTCACCGCCAGCATTATCTCCACCCTGACAGTCGCCTCCACCCATGTGAATAAAACCAGGCAGTCTGTCACAGAAGGGCGCGTGGGTGTTGTCGCCAATTCATCCGGGGATGAACTGGTGCGGCAATATCACGTTACGCCTCACTATTTCCCGGACGCCAAAACCGCCGTTGACGCACTGATCTCCAACCGTATAGACGCCGTCGTGTACGATCTGCCCACGCTGGAGTTTTATGGACGCGAACATGGACCGGCGTGCCGGTTTTCCAAGTTGACCCATGTGCCGCAGCACTATGGATTAGTCCTGCCGGAGAACAGCGCGATGGAGAACGACATTAACGTGGTCCTGCTCCGCATTACCGCCTCTGGCGACTGGCAGGACATCAAAGGGCGGTACCTGAAGGAAGAAACCGATTGATCCCGCCCCGGGGCGGCGAGCCACGCGCCTGAACGATAATGGAGCCAGCGAGTGGATTCGAACCACCGACCTAAGCATTACGAATGCTTTGCTCTGCCAACTGAGCTACGCTGGCTCCTGAAAATCTTCAGAGCGTGCGAAACTATAGATAGTTCACGGTCAAAGTCAAGCGCATTGCTTCTCATTGACTACATTTCCAGCCAAAGATAATGGAAACAACCGCGAGGGTGCAGATGTCAATTCACTGTTCCTCGCCGTTTTTCGAGTTCCGCCCTGATCTCGTGCGCCCTGGTTTCCGTAATTTTGTAGGAATAAATGGCAAAGATGGCGATCAGGGTGGTCGCAATGGGAATGGCGATGTCGTAAATACGAAGCAGTATGAATGTATGTTCGGGTTGCGCGCCGCCCAGGTCCACATTGAAGCCGGTGGAGTTGAGCAGGAATCCGGAAAAAGCAAAGGCAAGTGTGATGCCCAGTTTGACCATCCACCAGTAGATGGCGCCGAAGACACCCTCGCGACGGTGGCCGGTAGTGAGTTCATCCAGATCGCAGACATCCCCCATCATGGCCCCGACCAGGGTGAACAGCGAGCCCAGGCCAAAGGCTATCAGGGGTGCGGGAATCAGCAGAAGCTTGGGATGGGCCGGATTATAGCACCACCATTTCAGCGAGTAGCCGACGACTGATACGGTGGTGGCAAAGATAAAAGCGCGCCGTTTCCCGACCTTCTTGGAGAGCCAGGTCACCAGGGGAATGACGCAGAAGGTGGCGATGGAGGAAACCGTGCCGAAGTAGCCCATGAAAAGGCCGCCCTTGGCGCTGTCGCCGCCAAATACATAGAAAATGGTGATGTACGAGCCAAGACCGGAGACCAGCATAAAGCCGTTAAACAGGAAAAAGGTGGCCGCGCACAGCTTCAGGAACGGTCGGGAAGCAAAGGTGATGACCAGTCCTTCCAGAAAGTCCACAATGCTGTGGTTGATGAGTTGAAACAACCCGGCCTTTTCCACTTCGCGTTCTTCGACTTCAAAAATCTTCTTTCTATAGTTGAGTGAGGGTATCCCTATGCAATAGACCATAAACATCATCAGCCCAAGGACAAGAATCACAATAAGATCCCAGATAATCCGGGCATCCAGGTATTTTGCAATGAAGACCCATTCCGCCCAGCAGGACGCCAACAACACAATGAGCATGAGGACAAATGTAATCGGACTGCCCTTCATGAAGCACCTGAACGACGTCAGGTAGTTTTTCAAACTGAATGACGAGATGCGTTTGAGCTTGCGGTTTTTGTTTTCCTCGACGGATATCTTTTTCATCGGTTCGCGTCCGAAAATTGCGGGCAGGATGCCGATAACCGCCACAAAGAGGCCCAGGACAATGGCCAGGACCTTGGCGCCCTGCACCTGATCCTGGAATTTGTCCCAGTTCATGAATGCGTAGAACCAGGGTCCGACCGCGAAGAAAACCTGGCCCATGAAATTACTGAAACCCATCAACCGGGTCCGCTCATGATAATCCGGCGTCATCTCATATCCCAAGGCCACCCAGGGCGTTGAGAACACCGTGCAGGCCACGAAATAGAGAATGGAACCAATCAGGAAAAACCAGAAGTAGAACATCTCGCTGTGTCCCAGTGGCAACTGCCAGAGCAACGCGAGGATCAGACCCGCAAAAATCGCGCCAAAGAAGATATAGGGACGTCTCCTGCCCCACCGGCACTTTGTATGATCAGAGATGTACCCCATGACCGGGTCCGTAAACGCGTCGGTGAATCGCGGAATCGCCATCAGGAGCCCCACCAGGGCCGGATTCATTTTGAGACCGACATTCAGGACAATCGCCATATAACCTATCGCGTTGCCCAGGATATTGTTAACGAACGACCCCAGCCCATAGGCCGTTTTGCTCATGAAAGGAACTCGATCCTCGGGGGCTGTCTGATAATGCTTTGATTCAGTCATAATTCTACCTAACCATTCGGATGAATGTTAACGACTACATGTATAAAGTCAGGTCTCAGCTTTCTCCACTATACGCCTGTGCTTATACCCTTATTATTAACACTAGATACATACTAGTACGCTTTGTGTCAAGGGGGTATTCTAAATAATTTAATCTTTCCGCCTGGATAAACCCTCTTCCCCCGTTATAGTAGCCTGACAACCTACCCACCTACAACCGGTCCCCGCGTACTTCCCACACCTGCGCCTGTGGCGAGTGTTGCAGGACGGGCTTGAATCGTTCCAGCGTGGGGTCAATGCGCACAAACAGCCGGTTGAATATGGATTCGGCGATATCCTCGCTCATGAATACGCCAAACCCGCTTTGCGTCGCCATCTCGAAGCGCCCGCCCTGTGGACGTTCATAGGCATTTTCGGCGGCAAACTCGTCGGTCCGCACCACAATCGCTTTCAGGGGCACCCACTGATTGCCGGATTTTATGGCCCCCTGTTGCGTGTCCAGGTAGAATCCTTCCGGATTGGTGATTTTTTCGCCGCCAAACGTCAGACCATACACGGCGCGATAGACAGGATGCGCCCCTTCGCGCCGGTCGGAGTCCCAGGTGCCGTACCAATACCACCAGTAGGCCAACTCGATATAATGCTCATCCAGGTACAGATACACCGGCGGCGCGTCCGGCGGGAAGAAGTGCCGCAACCAGTCGCGCTCCCTGCGGTACGGGCCCACCGGTTTGAGGTTGGCCGCGCGGATGATCTCGCGCGCGTCATCGGGTCCGGCGGAAAGCACCTTTTCGACAAAGGCCATCGCCTCGGGCATGGAACAGTCCAGGCCCCGTTGTACATACCAGAACGCCACAGTGCTCCAGGTTCCGTAAAACTGCATGAAGTTCGCGGCAAACCGTTCGTTGGTGGTGGCCAGCGGCAGGGCGTTGCAGACGGTGAAGCGCTGCCCGTGCCGGGCGCCGTCAATGATGGTCCGCCGCCGGCCCCAGTAGTTGACCGAATGCCCCTTGTCCCACCAGGCCCAAATCACGGCGTTGGTGGGCGTAAGGGTCTCCAGCTTCGCCATAACCGACAACTGAAGGGCGTCGTTTTTCGGCCAGGAGGTTAAGCCCGCCGACAACGCTTTCAATGGGGTCCACGCCATGAGCACAACGAAAAGCATGGCGGCAGCCCGCCTGACGCGGGGAACCCAGGTCGCGGCGCCCGGCCATTCTGCCGGCGCCCTCATCGGCATAACGCATATCCGATACACCAGGTACCCCTGCCCCAACGCGATCAACGGCGCCATGAACACAATAAAGCGCTCCGCGTACAGCAGGCCCAGGACCGAAACCACCACCGGTGAGATCAGGACGCTCGCCGCGCGCGGGTGCTTGATGCACAGCCATCCCAGCCCGCCCAGCGCCAGATAGAAAAAGAAAACACGGCGCGTGGTCGCCTCCACCAGGTACATGAAGGTGGGGCGCACCTGCTCGGTCGTGGAGACTTTCTGCGCGGGGAAGTCCGACGCGGAGACCTCCGATATCTGAATAAGGCGGGTCTGTACCCTGCCATAGAAATCAATGGCCTGCTCCCGGATGGCGGTGCCCTGCCACAGGCAAATCAGCAGGAGGATGCCCGCGAACACCAGGACCCCTGTCTTTTCGCGCCGGGACGACGGACGATAGTATAACAGGCCAACGCACCCGAGCGGCAGCAGCGACAGGATCAGCGCGGCCTGGACGGCCTGGTCCCACCACCACATGAACAAGCCGGTACAGAGGAACCCGGCGGCCAGCCAAAGGTAGCGCCAAAAGGTCTTGCGCAACCCAAACTCGAGAAAACACCAGGCGGTCATCAATGTCCATGTGACATTCATGCAATCCGTGTCAAACCAGCCCATGGCGCTGCGATAGACATAGTACGGCGCAATCGCCGCAAAAAGCGCGGCCACCAGGCCGGTTATCCGTCCCCCGAAATGTATACCGATGCCATACATGGGAATAACAATCAGCGCCCCGAGAAGCGCAGGCAGGAACAGACCCACCTGATTGATGGTCCACGGGGAGAGCCGGGCGGCCCAGGCCCCCAGCACCGAAAGCAGGGGCGGCGGCGACGGACGCCGTTGAGGGTACCGGGGTGAATGGCGCATTTCGTCCACGGGATGGTAGGTCCCCTCGTTGAGATCGCGCGCCAGTCGCAGGTAGTAGTACCCGTCCAGCGCGCCCAAAACCGGCTCGCCATCCACAAAACAAAGCGCTGGCTGCCCGGTCCACGTCCGGTAATCCTCGATACGCACCCAAAGGGCCATAAGGAGAAGACACAACAGAACCAGATAGGAAGCGATCCGGCGGACGCGCGGGCCTGCCCATTTTCCCTTTGCATCATTGGTGTTCATCCGCCGAGTATCCAACGCCCCGCGGAAAAAGTCAAATGGCTTGTCACCACGGTTGTTTTATCGTCCTGGCTTTCGCCTGTTACGATAAAAATGGTTGTTGACTCGACAACGCGATGGAAATAGCGCAAGATTCGGGACTATAGAGCAACCCAGGAGACAGATGATGAGTTTTCGAAGAAACAGAGCGGAAAGAAAGATCAAAAAGATTCGGCGTCAATTGGAACAGTTGAATGAAGAGGAAACGCCGGATATTCTGCGCCCGGTGGAAGAGACCGATTCCACGATGGTGATCCGCACCAGGGAACAGCAGAAAGCGGACCTCATGGAAAAACTGGCGAAGTATGAGGCCATCCTGGCGGAGTGTAAAAGCGACGAAGAGGACTCCCCGGAGGAACGCAAGGTCAAGGCGAAGAAACGTATCGCTGAATTGCAGCGTGAGATGGAAGACATCGATTTGGCCCAGGATTCCGCCCTGGACCAACCCATTGAAGGAACGGCTTCCACCATCATCGTCCAGGCCAACCGGGAGAAGCGCCAAGAGCTGCAGGAAGAGATGGCCTACTGCAAAAAGGTCATTGAAGACGGCCTTGTGAACTGACGCTATGTCCAACCTGCCGGAAGTCACGCGTTATCTCGAACACACCTTCGAGAAGCACATACGCGCCCATCATGTTATCGAAGCGGTGGCCGGCGAATGCGTCGGCTATCCCGAGTCGCTGCATCCGGCGCTCGGCGCCGTGTTGCAGGCGCAGGGCATCGCCTCGCTGTACGCCCATCAGGCAGCGGCCTTCAACAGCATCCGCGCCGGGCGCGACACGGTCCTGGTCTCGCAGACCGCCAGCGGCAAGACGCTCTCGTTCCTGTTGCCGATCCTGGATGACTATATGGCCTCGGACAAGGGCTTCAGCGTCCTCCTGCTCTATCCTACCAAGGCCCTTTCGCGCGATCAGGAAGGGACGCTGGGCGCGTTGTTGCAGGCCGCGGTAAACGCCCGGAAGCTGGGCACGTTTGACGGCGACACCCCGCGCGAGGAACGCCGCAATATACAGCGCGCCGCGGATTTTGTGATCACCAATCCGGATATGCTGCACGCGGGCATCCTGCCGCATCACAACCGGAGCTGGAAAGGGTTCCTCGCGCGCCTGAAGTACATCGTGGTCGATGAAGTGCACATATACCGGGGGGCCTTCGGTTCGCATGTCTCGAACGTGTTCCGCCGCTTGCAGCGGGTCTGCGAAATCCACGGCAGCCGGCCCGTTTTCGTCTGCTCCTCCGCCACCGTCGGCAACCCGTCCGAACACGTGAATGCCCTGTTCCACCGCGCTTTCGAGGTCATCCGCAAGGACGGTGCGCCGCGCCCGCGGCGCGATTTGTATTTCATCAATCCGCCGCTGGCGCGCAGCCACGGCGACACCCTGTATCGCAAGGGCACCGGCGCCGTCGCGGTTCCGCTGATTCGCCACGCCTCCCGGCACAACGTGCGCACGATCTGTTTCTGCCGGGCGCGCCAACAGGTTGAGCGCCTCTACCGGGCGGTCACCGACGGGGTCCCCGGCCTGCGCGACAAGGTGAAGCCCTACCGCGGCGGACTGTTGCCCAATGAACGCCGCCGGCTCGAACGGGATTTATTTGAAGGGCGCATCAATACCATCATCACCACGAATGCGCTCGAATTGGGGATCGACATCGGGGACCTGGATTTGTGCATCCTCTCCGGCCATCCCGGTTCGGTCGCGAGTTTCTGGCAGCAGGCGGGGCGCGTCGGACGCAAGAGCAGTCGCGCGGTCATTGTGTATGCCGCCAAGGATACGCCCGTGGACCAGTACATTGTCAACCACCCGGATTTCATCACGCAGGCCCCCGTGGAGCAGGCCTGGCTGAACGCGGACAACCCCTACATCATCCTGCAGCACCTGCCCTGCGCGGCCTATGAACATCCCCTGCGTCCGACCGAAGCGATGTTCGACGGCGATGCCTACCAGATGGCCGTGCAGGTTCTCGCCGGGGAGCAAACCCTGACGCCCTACCACGATTGCTACCGGTATGCCCTTTCGGATTATCCGGCCCGCGGGGTCAACCTGCGCGGCATGACCGACTATAACGTGGATATCTACTGCGGCACGGATGTCATCGGCGAAATCGACCCCATTGGCGCACGCGGCACCTTGTACAAGGACGCCATTTATCAGCATCTGGGGCGGCGATACATGTCCATGGACCTGGACCTGGAGAAAAAGCTCTGCCGCGTCGATGAGGTGGATGTGGACTACTACACCGAAGCCGTCTGGGAAAACCGGATCGAGATGACCGAGGTCGATGAAACCCGAACCGTTCAGGACTGCGAACTCAACATGGGCTACATCCACGTCAACAAGCAACCCAAACTCTACAAGAAGATTCGTGAGCGCAGTTTCGAAAATATCGGCTACGGACCGATCACCCTCCCCGCCTTTGAATACGACACCACCGGGCTGTCTCTGCTTCCCCCGAAGGCCTGGAAGACCCGGATGGACGAAGCCGACAGACGCTACACGGGCGCGGCCATGTTTGGTCTGAGTTATATCCTCAAGCGCATGGCCCCCTCGCTCTGCATGGCGGACATCAACGACATCGAAACCGATGTTTCCCTGCATGAGGAAACCCCGCAAACCTGGAAGAGCGCGCTGTATCTGTACGACGCGATCGAGGGCGGCGTGGGGTACGCGGAAAAGATTTATGAGCTTTTCGAACAGGCCTTGCGCCTGTGCCGCCAGGTGATGGATGAATGCGAATGCGACACGGGGTGCCCCTCCTGCATCCCGCCGCTGCCGCCGGGGGTCAACAACGAGGAAATCGAGGAGCTGCTGATTGAATCCGACGCCGCGGTGGCCTGCACGCGCAGCCTGCTGACCGCGTTGCTGGAGAACCAGATCATCATCCCGGACATCCGGCTGGTCGAGCGGCGGATCACCGCTGCCGTCGAGTCCGAACCGCCGGACCCCGAACAGATTAAACTGGGCAAGCGGCTCCGCCGCGCGTCCGGCATCCTGAAACAGAAACGGGAGCGTGAACATTGATCCGCGGCGCCCTCCATCACCTGCCGGGGCTTGGTCCCAAGCGTCTGAACGAGGCGCAACGCCTGGGCGTGGCCACCTGGGAAGACCTGGTCGCCCAAATGAACCGGCTGGGGCTTGGCGCCACCGGGCAGCAGAAGATACAGGCCGCGATCACGGCATGCGACGCGGCTATTGAGGCGGACGATATCGCGTATCTGACCCGCATGTACCATGCGAAAGATCATTGGCGGATTCTGGGGCACTATCTTGAACGGGCCTCTTTTTTTGATATCGAGACCTCCGGCCTGGGACCCGGCAGCTACATCACGCTCATTGCCTGCCTGCACCGGGGACATCTGCACACCTTTGTGCACGGTGAAAACCTGGACGCGTTCCTGGATATCCTGGATGAGGTCGAACTGCTGGTCAGTTTCAACGGAGCCTCCTTCGATGTGCCCCAGGTGCTTTCCCATTTTCATATTCCCGGCATCCCGTGCCCCCACATCGATTTACGCTGGGCCTGCTACCACGAACAGCTCCGCGGCGGCCTGAAGCACATCGAAACGGAACTGGGCATCGAACGTCCGCCCGATCTTGTGGGCGTGGACGGGGAGGAAGCCGTCTGGCTGTGGGACTACTGGCGGCAGGACGGGAATCAAAGCGCACGCAGCAAACTGATTCGCTACTGCTGCGCGGATGTGCTCTCCCTGAATTTGCTGGCCGCCAAGCTCCTGCACGCGCGCGGCTGCCAGCCCCTGTGCCGACCGGCGTCCGCCCTGTGGAGCATGATTCCCGAAGACGCTTACGGCGAAGACCCCGCGCCGCCCCCCGCCCGTCCGGTATACCCCAACACGGACCGCCAATGGCAGCGCCTGCGCGCCCACCAGCAACGATTCAGAAATTCTTCGTTCCGGAGATAGACGCTATCCGTTAAGCCGGAGTTCCTGGACAGTTTAAGACCTCTTGAAATCGTATCTCGCTGAGGATTAATGGATTATATCGAAATATATGTATTTTTTTAGCAACATTTAGTACCCATGTAAATGTAAATTATATGCTTGACATAGCGTATATATATGGCAATAGTGTAGCCATGTATATAGATATTGTGCCCAATCGAAACTCGCCACCTGCCGTCTTGCTGCGCGAATCAAAGCGTGTAGGTAAGCGTATCGTCAAGACCACCATAGCAAATCTGTCGAAGTGCACCCCTGAGGCTATTGCCGCTATTCGCATGGCGTTAAGCGGAACCCATGTGGTCCCTAAGGATAAGTTCTTCCACATTGAGAGATCCCTTCCGCATGGCCACATTCAGGCTGTACTGGGGATGATGCGGCGATTGGGGATGGAGCAACTCTTGGCATCACGACCGTGCCGTGAACGAAATATGGTAATCGCGATGATAGCCCAGCAGGTCATCGAGCCATGTTCAAAACTGGCGATGACGCGCGACTGGCACGCAACGACCCTATCGCAGGAACTGAATGTGCAGGATGTTGATTCCGATGCCCTTTACAATGCATTGGACTGGTTGCTCAAACGCCAGTCCCGCATTGAGAAGAAACTGGCGTCCCAACATCTCGAAGAGGGTGCGAAGGTTCTCTTCGACGTGTCGAGCTCTTCCTATCACGGACATTGTTGCATTTTGGCGACCTTTGGTTATAACCGTGATGGGGAAAAGCTGCCAAGCATTGTGTATGGCCTGCTCACGGATGGCGAGGGTCGTCCGATTTCGATAGATGTCTACCCCGGAAATACCGCTGATCCGACGACCGTGCCTGATCAGGTTGACAAGCTGCGTAAACGATTCGGCCTTAATCGAGTCGTCCTGGTGGGGGATCGCGGGATGCTTACTCAGACACAGATTGATGCACTCAAAGACTTCCCAGGCTTGGGATGGATATCGGCATTGCGGTTCTCGTCCATACGTGACTTGGCCGAGGCGGAGGCTTTCCAACCCTCCTTGTTTGATCGCTATGGACTTGCGGAAATAACCAGCGAAGACTATCCGGGTGAACGCTTGATGGTCTGCTACAACCCCTTGCTGGCCGAGGATCGACGGCGTACACGAGAGGAACTGCTGTCCGCCACGGAAGCGGCACTCCGCAAGCTTGCTGCGCAAGTTAACCGCCGTACCAAAACGCCCATGTGCGCCGATGAAATCGGGGTAAGGGTCGGGAAGATCATTGGCCGTCACAAGATGGGTAAGCACTTCTGCCTGACGATCAAAGACAACCTGCTTTCTTTCAAGCGAGACCCAGAGTCAATTCAGAGGGAAGCCAATATCGACGGCATTTATATCGTGCGAACCAGTGAAAGTACCGACGTATTAAGCGCCGAAGATACTGTACGCACTTACAAAAGCCTCGGGCAAGTCGAACAGGCTTTCCGCTGTATCAAAAGTGTAGATATCCAGGTCCGCCCCATTCGCCATCGTACCGAAGCGCATGTGCGTGCACATATCTTTCTGTGTATGCTGGCCTACTACGTCCAGTGGCACATGCGCAAAGCTCTCTCAACTGTACTTTTCCAAGATGATGAACTTGATGCCGACCGATGGACGCGTCACGCCGTCGCGAAAGCACAACCATCCCAGAGCGTCAAGGACAAGAAGCTTACAAAGACCACTCCACAGGGATGGCCTGTTCACAGTTGGGATACCTTGCTCACGCAACTGGCAACCCGGTGCAGGAACACATGCCGGACCGGTAGTGGAAAAACTACCATCCGATTTGATCAACTAACCGAATTAACGCCATTTCAGGCACATGTTTTTGAACTGCTCGAAATAAAGCCGTAGTTTAGTGTACCCAGTACGCCTGCATTTGAAATCGAATTCA
>RZZM01000261.1 GCA_009929845.1 Spartobacteria bacterium | reverse complement strand
TTCTACTCGCAAACCAGAACATGCCCTCTCAAATGACCAGCCTGCTCAACTGCATCAATGATTCTCCGACCAAGCTGCCGCCAGAAGTGAGATGCGCCCAAATCCATTGCCCGGATAGGGGCTGTTTGTTTCGTGGGGAAGTTGAGTATGTTCAGAAGAGGCTTGTTGTTCAGGCTTCAGCCTGCCGCGCATGTTTCGCGCCGAAAACGAAGAAAATGTGGCCGATTTCGGTGAAAAATTCCGTAAATTTGCTGAAAATGGTCCATTTTTGCGCTAAAAACGTATCTTCTCAATAACCCATTTTGTTAGCCACGGATGAACGCAGATGAACGCTGATAAAAACATACCAAACGGCCTTTATGAGCCGGAAAATGACAAAAAATGGCTCTTCAATGCCCCAAACGCATTTTTCATTATTACTGGTGTTTTGTGCACTGGATGCGCTCTGCGACGCGCCGGATGACCTGTTCGAGCAGCGCCAGGCGGCTCGCCTCCGGCGCCAGGGGATAGGCCAGCAGGTAGCAGGCGTCTTCCGCCGGGTTGCCGACAAGGAAAATCCGCGCCAAAACAAGCCGCGGCGCCGTCCCCGCCGAAGCGCCGCCGACCAGAAGCAAGAGCAACAGTCCGATCCCGACATACATCTTGACCTGATAAAAATCCGTTTTTGCCCCGCAACCAGATGCCTGTTCATAAGCTGGAATTCGTGTGACCAGGCGTATACATTCATTCTTTAGATGGCTTTCCTCCGTTCAACGGCATGTATGTTCACCTGTTGCCAGTTGCGAATACAGCGTTCTAGTATAGCCCCGTAACGGAGCAAGGTCAACGAGAAACAGCACAATGCCGTTACGCTTATAGAAACTTTCCTGCGTTACTCTCGGCGGACGCAGCGAAAGCCGATGGTGTTGTCCCTTCCGTTGATCAGGGTATAGGATCGATATGCGCAGCGCGCAAATACGGCATTCTGGTTCCATGACCCGCCGCGAATCACTTTCAGCGTTGAGCCGGTATCGGGACCGCGAGGGTTTTCGGTCGGCGAGCCGGCGTAGTAGGTCTCGCTGAACCAATCCCAGCAGAGTTCATTGACATTCCCGGCCATGTCATACAAGCCATAGGCGTTTGGCGCGAAATAACCCGCGGGCAGGGTCCGGGGCTCCGGGAGCGCGGTGGCTGGATGATAGCCGCTCGTTACGCTTGTGTCATAGGACAGGCCGGACAGCACCGCCGAATAGTTGGCGCGCATGTGCTGGATGGTTTGCGCGTCTTCCCATGGGAAGCGATGATCGGCTATCCCTCCGCGGGCGGCCTTTTCCCATTCCGCTTCCGTCGGCAGCCGAAACCCATCCGCTTCCCAGTCGCATCCTCCTTCAAAAAGCATGGCGCTGTTGGTGTAATAGCTGCCGTCAGCGTTGGTATAGCAGGGTGTGATGCCGCACCAGGCGCTGCGCGCATTGCACCAGGCCAGGGCGTCAGGCCAGCTCATAAGATATGCCGGATGATTGGTGTCCTTGCCCTGGCTTTGATTCGCGAACACATAGCCGTTATTTGTCGCCCAGGTGTACACCGAGGTCCACAACTGACTCTGAATTTCGAACTGGTCCATATAAAAGCCGCTCACATATACCGAATGCTGGGGTGTCGCGCCATAGGAGGCTTCGTGACCGATATTGGTCGCAGCCCCCATCACAAAGCTACCAGCCGGAATCAGGACCATGCCGGCCTGAGATGGAAATGTCCGGTCGGCTTGCATTCGCGCCTGCAAATCCGCGACTTGCAAACGTGTCGTTTCAAGTTCGGTCAGCACGTTAGTCAATACCTGGTAGATTTGTTCCAGTGTGCGCATGGTTGGCGCCGGCCCATGCGGCGGCGACAAATTCCCCTGGGCAAAAACACCGCCTGCCATACAGAAACCCATCACAACGCATACTACCCATTTTCCCGTTTGCATAGGCTGTTCCTTTCATAAAGACCACGGAAATCATTATCGCAAGGCCCATCTTCAGTCAATCAACATCACCTTATGTTTGGCACCATGGCTGGTAAAGAAAATTGTTGTAACCGTTCACGGAATCATGGAGCTTGCGGCAGTAAAGAGGGGTTAGATTTGAAGTACGCTGTCAGTGATTGGTTAATGAATTGAAACGAGGATTTACCCTGAAGTTGACATGTGCTGATGACCGTCCAGATTCGTTCGCACCACTTTTGTCCAGACAGACTCCGCGTTCCCTGTGTAACGCGACGATCTATCTGTTCGGGCGGAAATGCTTCCCGTTCGTGTTTGGCATGCCTTTTCTGTCCGCCGCGACGGCGTTTCTTGCTGCCATGATCTATTTTCTTCTGTTGTTTGACGATATCACTCGATGGCGGTTTGGATGAATTGGATGAGTTCTTCTTAAGACGCGCCACTTCATTTTGAAGGCGAATGACCATATTTGAGCCGCCAATCTTCCCGGATTCGCCTGACGATCAAGCTCAGAACATGACTGGCCAAATGCCGGACTTTCACCCAGGGCAGGATCAGAAAACGGGTGTTGTTAGTGATCTTTTGCAGATTGGCCAGTCGCTCTTTCCGGTTCCAGCCAATGACCTGGTCGCGCGGTTTGATCGCCCGGGCCGCGGATCCGAACAGAAAACAGCAAAGAACCCGATCATATCGATCCCGGACCAGATACATCATATTTTCACCAACCGTATTGCGTAATCCCCAATAATGATGCCGTCCGTCCAATCCGCGAAACAGATCGCGTTATAACCAAGTTCGTTGCCATGAGAGGAAACATGACAGATTGACTTTTTCGAGTCCGGCATTTTTTCTGATTTTTTACAGCGTTCAAACGACTGCTTGCAGTCGTTCTGACGTCAAATCCCGTGAACGGTTACGAAAAATCCATCAGGTGAAACTTTGTTAAATAGCTGGTCTCATAACTAGCGTCTGTCCCATATTTCCAGAGTTATTTTGGAAATGGTTCCAGGCACGGTCCGGCTCGATAGGAATCTCGCCTCCCTTCAGGATTACATGTTGTTCGGTAAATCTGGAGTTTGGCTACCAGTAGCGTTGCCATCGCAGGCTGATTGATTCGCCGGCTTCCTGCAGCGGTTCGAAGACGATCCACAACCGGCCTTCCAGGAATCCGAGTTTTACGGCGTTGAGTTGATAGGCGTCCGATGTGTCACGTTCGCTGATTTCGACGCCCAGCACCGGCAGGCGGTCCAGCCAGGTCCGCGAGGGCTCCCTTGAATAAAGATTTGCGACGGACCGGACCTGCGCGGTGCTCAGCGAAAGCGAGCGGAGCTTGCTTTTTTCCCGGGTGTTTCGCTCATAGGTCATCGAGCCGTCGCCGTTGCTCGTCAGGTAGGGCTGGAGGAGGGAGACCGTCTTTCGCATGTTTTCCGCCTGAATAGTTGTGGCGGGGGGTATGGGGTCCGTCAGTGTCGCCTCATCCCCAAACCGGGCCTCAACCTGCAGCGAAAGCGTAAAAAAAACGAGGAGCGTCCGGTAAAAACCGGCGGAAGGCACGGCCGAAAATTGGGCAGCATCACTCATAATTGGCGAATATAACCATTTTTTTCTTGAAATACACGAAAAAAGGGGTGTAGGGTACGCCATCTTGTACGGTTCAGAAAAACGATGGAACGTTGGACTGGATATAAAATGTGAGCGCTCTCAGCGTGATTTGGAACAGAAAAGGTGGCAATTTATGGAACAGTCCAAAGCTATTTGGTTTCTTGCCTCAATGGCACTGGTAACGTTATGTCCTGTATTTGGCGGGCATATTTACAATGATTCGTATCCGACACGGTGCGCGGAAATGGACAACATCAACATTCCCGTATACGCGCCGGGCGCGTCAGCCTATCGCGTCACGGTAACGCACCCGGCCTATTATCCGACGTCCATCGCCGAGTGGGGCGCGGATTTCAGCGAGTGCACGTTTGCCGGGCGGGATATCTGGGAGATCGGGGATAACGACGGGTCCTCGGCGGAATTCCTGGATGGTTATTCGTTCACCAACGGGGATACGTATTTTGCGACGGATGCCCCGACCGCGGGTGTTGACGAGGTGTGTGCGCAACTGCCCCGCGAAATCAATAATGACTGGATGTATGACCAGTATATCCAATTCACGGCGGATGAGGATGAGGATGTAAACCTGGAGGTGCGTATCGGGGCTCGATTTACGGTAAAGATGTGCGCGATCGACGGTACATTGGAAATCAGGGCGCTGACCCTCACCACCAATGGCTGGGTGAACCAGGGCTCGCGGGTGTTTGATTCCGGCCACCTGGAGTATTCGTGGGATATTCCGGACCTGACCTGGGTGGAAGGGACGGACGCGAATATCATTCACTTGCAGGTGGTCAGGGAACATGAAAGCATGTACACCACCACCAACGCATGGGCCTATTACGACTGGATGAAATTACGCAAGCGTGATGAAGGCGGGGACAACAGCGCCAATCCCACCGTGCTCTATTCCACATCAAACACCGTGGTCGAAACGGTGCATATCGATTTCTGGTGGCGCTATCCGGAGGCCATGAAGGTCAGCGTCATCGGCGGGGGCACGGATACCAACGCCCATTATATGCGCATCAAAAAACGCATGCCCGACACCGAGTCATGGAATGAAGTTTTTGTAATGTATGAAGATGGAAACGCCCGGATTATTCCTTTCCCTCCTCCGCTGCTGGGGGCCGTGCCTTATGGGGCCTCCATTATCCTCGGGCCCACGACCAATTCTCCCCGCCCTTTCGCCGAAATTGATGAGATCATTGTTGATCCGGACGACCTGTCGCTGGACGTCACTTATGCGGGCGCGGACCATTCCGCGCATATCGAATTGCGAGTGAATCACAGCGAGCATGTGGTGGATGTCACCGATATAACCTACGACATAACAAACAACGCCATCACACGATTCCGCTCGATGTGGAACTATGACGGCAAGTCGGATATCGACCGGATATTGACGGAAAACGGAACCTACCACATCACCGACAACTGGACCACCCTGGACGGTTCCTGGTGGAAATTCTTCAGGGAAACCCCCAGTTACCATAATACATACTGCCCGGACTTCCAGGTGGACATCATTGATCCCTCCCTGGCGATCTGTGCCTGCGAAGCGGAAGAGGCGGCGTCATGGACGGGGGCCCAGGTGGTCTACGGCCGCGCCAACGCCTCCGGCGAGGCGGCGCTGTGCGTAACGAATACCGGCGGCACGGCGGCCTTCACCAATGTGGTGGTGACGCAGACATGCGAAAATGCATTCCTCCAAATTTACTATTCGCAGACCAGCGAGGCCAACGATGTGGAAGATAGAGCCCACAGCATTCATGTCGTTGTTGACGGGGTGTATACGACGGAAACAACCCACGCGGTTGAAACCGGAGGGGGGCAGTATGAGATGCTGCCGGCGCTGCACATCGGCGACTTGGCGCCCGGCACGCACACGCTCATGGTTGTGGTGGGCGCATCCTATGCGGATATGGAAATCGACCGGATCGAACTGCTTGCGCGTCCGTGCCGCGGCTGGATTCGGGACACGCTGCTGGTTCGGCAGGCGGACACCTATGACGATGCCGTGAATGTTACACACGTCTCCCGCGCCGGTGTCCCGTCCATTCACCTCGAACATGAGGGCGAGTTGGCTTCGGCTTATTATGCCGTGGATATCCCGAGGGACACCAGCAACACGTATATGCGAGTGCGCTACACCGATGATGTGGGGCCGACCCGCCTTGATATATGGGTCGACGGCGCGCTGACGGCTAAATTCCCGACGGAATCCACCGGGTCCTGGGATACGTTTGTCAACTCATACATGCTGTACCTGGGCACGCTTACCGGCGGGTGGCACGAGATTGAATTTGTGAGCGATAACGCCACCTGGGGCGCGGACCTGGTGGAATTTGAAATCTACAGTCTTGAGGACAATCGGGGGCCGGTGATCAGTATTCCGCCGTTGGACGTGGTGGCGGTTGGCGCCACCTGTCGGTTCGAGGTGGTCGTGAGCGACGCGGACGGGGATACGACGACGACCACCAATACAACAGCTCCGACCGGCGCTTCGTATGCATCAGAACTGTTCGCGTGGCTGGCCCCCGTGGACTATGTGAATTCCACCAGTACGGTCACCTTTGTGGCTGATGATTTGCGCGGACTGACCAACAGTGTGGTGACCAACAGCATGCAGGTTGTTGTGCCTTTCGATTCTGACCTGGATGGACTCGGCGACGACTGGGAGTGGAACATGTTTGTCAACCTGCAGTACGGCGGTCCGGATGATCCTGACGGGGATGGATTCAACAATGAATCGGAATACATCGCGGGCACGGCGCCCGATAGCGCGTCATCGGTATTTGTCGCCGCGGGGGCGCGCTCGGGCACGTCCGGCGATACGCGCCATATCACCGTTTCCACCCGACCGGGGCGGCAGTATACTATCTACTATACGGATAATTCCCCGGGCGCGCAGGCGGAGTGGTTCACCTTTGCGGACGCATCAGATGGCGTCGGAACCTGGTTGGAAACCGCGCCCGAGGGCGGGACATTTACGTTTGTCGACGATGAAAGCGCCACGACCACCGGCGGGGCGCCGTTTACCGGCGTGCGTTATTACAAGGTCAAGGTGGCGGTTCCCTGATCGTCCCTGGAAACCAAAGAAAAGAATAGACCAGCATGAATTAGACAATATCGTTGCATTTTGGTATACTGCATCCTGTTGAACGAGCCGTGAGTCTCGCGGACATGACTTTTTGTGATGGATAATGATGCCGAATGAACGAACAGAAAACACAATCACGCGCGGATCGAATATTTGAAGAGCGCAACAGGGCCTTTCGCGTTATCTACGACATGCTGTTTGAAGTGGAAGGCCTGACGGAGAGCAGCATGCTCTTTGCCGCGATATGCCGTGGGCTTTGCGATCTGGTGCAGGCGC
>RZZM01000687.1 GCA_009929845.1 Spartobacteria bacterium | reverse complement strand
GTATCCACTTCCGAAGAGACGCCGCGTTTGGAAAATTAAACGGACACTCAAGCGGTTGCAAACGGTGGAAGAGGTTTATTGTACAGGCGTCAGCCTGCCTGTACAACGAACGGTGAAACCTGAAACGTGCAACCACCGCCCGCCGACACCTTGGTGTCACTTTAGCTTCCACGAGGTAAGGAGTTCTGAAGTTACACAACATGTACTTCTGGAGGCGAGATTCCCATCGAGCCGACCGTTATCAGGTTTATTTTTTTGACAACTCATCGCTCAATCCACTATATTCAAATGCAGTATTGTGGTGGTGCGTATCCGTGGTAGCGGGTGTGTGCCGGAACGTTCTTAAAGCAATTTCTTTCTATTCAATGTAATTGTATGAACCGAATAATACGCCTTTTAATCGAGTCAGCCAACCAGATCATGCGGGGAAATTACAGTGCCGCTCAGCACATTTTTGAAATGACAGACAACCAGGAGGCCCCGCCTGAAATGCAGGCCCTGGCCGAAACGCTTGGGTTAATGGGCGTCAAGATTGAAGCGCGGGAAATGGCCCTGGAGCAGAAGCTGGAACAGATTGAGCGGCAGAATCAGGCACTGAGGGAGGCCGCCCGGGTTCGCGCCGAGAGCGGATTTATGCTGTGTTATACCGCTGTTTATCTCTTCCTCTATGCGTTTGCCTTGAAAGTACTTTTGTCTTTAGGTTGGATTCGGGCCGACTCGACAATAGCATTTACCCTGGGCCTCATGCTGGCGCTCCTGGGGGGTATCCTTTTCTATATCAGGAAATTCCATAGACCGCTTTCGACCTGGGGACTAACCTGGAAGGGCGGGTTGCGCGCGATATGCGTGAGCCTGCCGGTCACCCTGCTGCTCATCCTGGTACTGATCGGATGCAAGGTATGGCTGGTGCGGCAGCCGTGGTCGTCGTTGTTTGGTCAACCCGTTTTCAGGTGGAATTGGTCATTCATTCCGTTGATTCCCTATGCATTCAGCGTGTTTGTGCAGGAAATTATCGCGCGGGGTTTCCTTCAAACTTCGTCGGAACGGGTTTTGGACGGCAAATACCGCGGATTAATATCGATTGTGATGGCGTCCGCGCTTTTTTCCGTCGCACATTTTCACTATTCGCTACCGCTAATGGCAGGCGCCTTCCTGACCGGTCTTTTGCTGGGATGGATGTTTTATTATCAGCGAACGCTGGTGGGCGTGGTTCCAGCACATTTCCTGTTATCCCTCGCGGCCTGGGAATGGCTGGGGCTGATAGGTTGAGCGATTAAGGGGATTAAGGGGACAGAGCACATAACCCCAAACACACAACGAAAAAAAAGCACAAAATGTAATCCTGGAGGGTTTCTATTTCTGTCGAACCGCGCTGTTGAGTGTGCTTGCGTTGAAGTTCAGCGGGGCGCTTCCGGTGTCGGCGAAG